>NZ_PCYR01000002.1:0-127355 GCF_002553805.1 Lactobacillus sp. UMNPBX19 | reverse complement strand
TAATTCTGTCATTAGAGCCGATGTAGATGCCAATGGAAAGGTTAAACTGATTGGTGCTATTCCAAATAACGCTGTTAATCCAATTGTAGAGGTAAACTATCGAAATAACGTTCAACTTAATTTTAAAGAAAATGGACGTTACGCCAGAAATGTAGTCCAGACTTTACAAAATGAGTATGGAATTAAAAAGGTAAATATGGTGGGGCATTCCCTGGGAAATACTTCAATTATGTATTATCTCCTCCAAGAAGCTCACAATCCAAATTTACCAAGGTTAAATAAGCAAGTTTCGATTGGTGGACATTTTGATGGGCTTGATTTTAAGCAGTTGCCAATTGCTATTAGACAGCCTGCTAATCTTCGAGTTGATAATGAAGGAAAGCCAAATAAGATGAACGTCACCTATCGTGAAATGGCAAAATTACGAACTCTTTATCCAAACAAAGAAATAGACGTCTTAAACATTATTGGTAATATTGGTGGAAATTCGGATGGGATTGTAAAAAATGCTTCATCTCTTTCATTAGAATATTTAGTTGCTCCTATGGCTAAAAGCTATCGCGTAGTCACAATAACTGGCAAGAATGCGGAACATGGGCAATTAACTTATAATAAACAGGTAGAGAAACAAATTATTAATTTTTTATGGCTACAATAGCAAAATAAAAGAAGATGTTTGAAACATTTTCTTTTTTTAAATCTTATTATCATGATGATTTTTTTTATCAAAATTGTGAAGCCAGATACCCCAGGCAGCTTGAAATTCGATAATTAACACGCTAGCAGAGATGAGCACTAAGAGAATCAATGCATAACTAGCGGTTTCACCTAATTCAGAGGTATCAAAACCATATGTAAAGAGTTTACCGCCGCCATACATAATCAAAATTATCCAATAAATATTTGCTAGCCACCATAATTTTCTCATTTGGATACCGCTTTCATTTCCTATATATAGATATTATAGCATTCTTATAGTTAATTAAAAGTTTGCTGCCGGTCTCTTAGGAGAAAGATAAGTGTATAATAAGTAGAAAATAGAGAGGCAAGTGAACTAAATGGGACAAGCGTGGGATAAATTTAAAGAAAATACAACTGTACATCGTCTTGTGGCTCTCTGTTTAATTATTCTCGTTTTATATGCAGCTCGCTCGATGATGAACACCATATTGCTGACGTTTATTTTTACATATTTAATTGTGCATTTAATTCGATTTACTCAAAAGAAAATACCTAGGTTACCCGCGCAGGTAATTGTAGTTCTTGCTTATCTCTTAGTAATTGCACTTATTTACTTTGCGATTACGATCTATGTGCCGATTTTAATTAAGCAAATTATAAAAATGAGTCATTCTCTGATCAAATTCTATCAATCAGATGATATGAACTGGGTATCACGTTACTTAAGTCATTACATTAGCAATAGTGAAATTACAACACAGGCAAAACATGGTGTAACTATTTTAGTTCATGCTTTAACTAATTTTGGAACATTAACTATAGCGTTCTTTATGTCGCTGATCATGAGCTTTTTCTATACGATTGAGCTTAATTCCATGACTGAATTCTCTCATACTTTTTTGCAGAGCCGTCACTTATCATGGTTATTTGAAGATGTAGCATATTTTGGCAATAAGTTTGTTAATACTTTTGGTGTTGTCTTAGAAGCACAATTTTTTATTGCTTTATGTAATACCGCGATGACAATAATCTGCTTAATTATTATGAGAATGCCGCAAATTATAGCTTTAGGATTGATGGTATTTATTCTTAGCTTAATTCCGGTTGCTGGAGTTATTATTTCCTTAATTCCCCTAAGTTTAGTTGCTTATTCAGTTGGGGGACTGAGGTATGTAATCTATATCTTTATTGTGATTATGATTATTCATGCCATTGAAGCCTATATTTTGAATCCAAAGTTTATGGCAAGCAAAACAGAATTACCAATCTTTTATACATTCGTCGTTTTACTAGTCGGAGAACACTTTTTGGGAACCTGGGGTCTAATTGTTGGTGTGCCGATCTTTACATTTTTACTAGATATCCTCGGGGTAAAATCAGTTAAAAAGAAAAAGCCACAAATTTTGAAAATTGAAGATAAAAAATAAAGCAGCTGTAAAAGCTGCTTTTTGTGTATTGTAAATATGATTGTAGGATATATGAGATTATGAATGGAGTTTGGTTATTCACAATACACTATTAATTACGCAAATAATTGTCTTTTTTGTTTTTTTATAAAAATCCCGAGTACTTATGATAGCGGTCTCATGCAACTTTTTGATAAACTGAAAATAAAAGAAAGATATGAGGCAACGTTATGAAAAAATATGATTATATAATTTTAGGAACTGGGCCTGCAGCTTATAAATTAGTTAAGCTCCTAGAGACACAACATAAGTCTATTTTAACCGTCGAAAGTGGTTTGTTTGGTGGGACTTGCCCGAATGTTGGCTGTGAGCCAAAAATATATTTAGATGGAGCAGCTCAAACCATTTTATCTAATTGGCAATTTGAAAAAGATGGAATAATTTCTCAAGGCGGAAAATTAAATTGGGCTCAACTAATGAAAGACAAAAAGGCGCGATTTGCAAGCTGGCCAAATGAAACAAGAAAAAATATTAGCAAAATCAGTGATGTAATTAGCGGAAGTGCGCATTTTGTTGATCGACAAACAATTGAAGTAAATAAACAATATTTCCAGGGAAATAGAATTATAATTGCTACCGGAAGAAGGCCACATGAGCTCTCAATTCCAGGAGCGAAGTTCTTACACGATAGTTCTGACGTTTTATCTTTAAGCACATTACCTGAACACACTACTTTTATTGGCGGTGGTTATGTAGCAATAGAATTAGCGACATTTTTAGCTGCTGCTGGTAGTCAAGTAACGATCTTAGTCAGAGGAGATCGGGTGTTACGCCATTTTTATCAAAAATATAGTCGTGAATTAGTAGTTAGAATGAAGCAACGAGGTATTCAATTTGAATTTGAAACGGAGCCAACTCGGATTACTCAATTAAGCGATAAATATGTTGTTGAATTGAATCAAGGCGGTCCAATTGTAACTGACTATGTAGTGAATGCGAGTGGACGGATGCCGAATATTGAAAAACTGGATTTATCAGCTGCTCAAATTGATTATTCAACTCGAGGTATTGATGTAGACCGCCACCTTCAAACAAACGTTAAGAATATTTATGCAATTGGAGACGTTACAAGCCAAGATGTGCCCAACTTAACACCGGTTGCAGAATTTCAAGCACAATACCTCTTTAATTCTCTTGAAAAGGGGCTTACTCAAACGATTAATTATCCAGCTATGGGAACAGGAGTATTTGCTTTTCCGCAACTAGCTCAAGCCGGAATCAATCCTGATAGTGTTCTTGAAGATGGAGATAATTTCGAAATTAGAGAATACGAACTAAGCCAAAGTAGTTTATATGCTGGTCAAAAGGAGAGGGGGTTGTTAACTGTCGTTTATGATAAAGCCAATTACATTGTTGGGGTTAGTGAAATAAGTATGAGTGCAGTTAACGATATAAATTATTTTGTGCCAATTATTGGTCTAAGAATTAATAAAAATGAGTGGCATCGAAATGTATTGCCAATTTATCCTGCACTGGCTGATAAAATTGAAGGAATTTTGAGATAGAAAAAAAGCACCTCGTGGTGCTTTTTTTATTACAAATCTAAATTTTATAAGTCGCTACCGCCATAGTTTGGAGCTTCTTTTGCCATTTGAACATCGTGTGGATGAGATTCACGTAAACCAGCATTAGTAATTTGAACAAATTGACTATTTTCAATTAATTCTTCAATTGTACCTGCACCTACATATCCCATACCTGCACGTAGACCACCATCAATTTGGTAGATGATATTTGAAACATCGCCTTTATAAGGAACTAAGGCTTCAACACCTTCAGGAACTAATTTATTTGCTTCATTAACTCCACCTTGGAAGTAACGGTCAGATGATCCATGTTGTTGAGACATAGCGCCAACTGAACCCATACCGCGGTAGGATTTGAATTGTTTGCCTTCATTAGTAAAGATTGTTCCTGGAGCCTCAGTGGTTCCTGAGAACATTGAACCAAGCATTACAGCATTTCCTCCTGCAGCTAAAGCCTTAACAACATCGCCAGAATATTTAATACCACCATCAGCAATGATTTTCTTACCATATTTTTGTGCAACACTAGCAGCGTCATAAATAGCTGTAATTTGTGGAACGCCCACACCAGCAACAATACGTGTAGTACAAATTGAACCAGGTCCAATTCCTACTTTAACAACATCTACTCCGGCATCAAATAGCGCAGCAGTTCCTTCGCCAGTAGCAACATTTCCAGCGATCAATGTAGCATTAGGAAAATGCTCACGAATTTCCTTAATTTTACGTAAAACGCCAGCAGAATGACCGTGTGCTGTATCAATAACAATTGCGTCAGCACCGGCTTCAAGTAGACTTTCAGCACGTTCAAAAGTATCACTTGTAACGCCAACAGCAGCTGCAGCTAAGAGACGACCTTGATTATCAACTGCAGGGTGAGGTAAGTTAGGATCTACAGTTTTACCTTTAGCTTTTTTAACTTCTTCAACTTGGGCTTCGATTGAAAGGTTTTTATGAATAACCCCTAAGCCACCATTTTCGGCCATGGCAATTGCCATGTTTCCTTCGGTAACGGTATCCATTCCTGCGGAAATGAGTGGAATATGAAGTTGAAGATTGGACGCTAATTTAGTATCTAGTTTAACTTCATTCGGCAGCACATGACTTTCAGCTGGAATTAAAAGTACATCATCAAAAGTTAATCCTTTTTTGGCCAATTTTGTTTCCCACAAACTCATTGTAAAGTCCTCTCTTTAGAAGCAACGTTTTAATATTAAATTAGCTAAACTTTACTCGAATATCTGGCAGAAGTCAATTAGAAATTTGATTTAATTTTTGGACAATTAATTTTGCTAAGAGCTCATAACCCTTAACACCAAAATGGAGTCCATCATTCTTTTTACCATTGAAAATTTCTGGGAAATTTTTACTTGCCTGCATCTTACTTGCCAGATCAATAAATAAAAATTTATATTCCTTTGTAACGTGTTTGATTATGTTGCTATATTCCTGCACTAAGAGGTTATTTCGCACTTTTTGCTTATTTTCATCAACTGCAGGTGGGGTAACAAAGATAACCTTTCCTGGGTAATAGAGCCAAATAATGCTAGAAGCAATTAATTTTAGATTATCTTCAAATTGTTGCACAGGGACTTGCTTGTGTACTGCTAAGTCATTAGTGCCAATTAAAATGATCAGATAATCGCATTTTGGCTGATTGAATACCAAATTGGGTAAAGAGAGGCCAAGGCCACCAGAATTGATTCCCGAGATAGCTGTATTGTAAATCTGATACGAATTTAGTTTTTGCAATTGAAAGTTAATTTCTGGAATAGAATGATTTTCAGAGCGTGCAATAATACTGTCGCCGGTAAGAAGTAATTTCATTAATAAAAAATCCTTTAGGGTAGAAAAAAGACCTTGAGAAAATCTCAAGATCTTTTTGATCATCATAATTTGATTTTTAGAACTTGTTCTTGTCCAAAGCAACTGGAGAATCTGGTTTTTCACCGTTGATCATCTTTAAGTTGTTGTCAAATGCTTTAGTTACCATGTTACGTACAGCATGAGTAGTGTAGAAAGCAGTATGTGGAGTTACCAATACATTTGGCCGATCGATTAAGTCAGCTAAACGAGCATCTGGGAATTCTTTACCTTCCCAATCTTCGTTAAATACACCAACTTCACCTTCGTAAGTGTCCATTACGAAACCAAAGATCTTACCAGAATCTAAGCCGCGGATAACAGCGTCAGTGTCAACAAGTGGACCACGTGAGCAGTTTACGATTACAACGCCATTTTTCATCTTAGCGATTGATTCATCATTAATCATGTGAACATTTGCTGGAACATCTGGAACGTGAAGTGAAATTACATCAGCTTGCTTGTATAAGTCATCAAGTGAGTCAACGTAGTAACCCTTCTTTTCAAGTTCTGGGTTCTTGAAGATATCGTAAGCAATAACTTTTGCGCCAAAGCCTTCCATAATCTTCATAAATACTTGACCGATGTGACCAGTACCTACAACACCAACAACTTGGTCACGAACTTCACGACCAATAGTAGGTGCCCAGCGTAAGTCGCGCTTAGCCATCTTTTCATCCATACGCTTATCTTGACGTAGTACGCGAGCAGCTTGAATTGCAGCATGTTCAGCAATTGCGTCAGGAGAGTATACAGGAACGTTAGTGATTTCAAAGCCTAATTCCTTAGCCTTGTCCATGTCGATGTTATCAACACCAACGTTACGTAATGACATCTTAGTTACGCCAGCATCAGCTAAAGCTTGAAGAGTTTCTGGAGTGTAGTCTAATTGTTGGTAAACAACAACACCATCAGCACCCTTAGCTAATTTAGCAGTTTCAGGAGTCAAAAGTTGATCAGTGTATTCAACTTCAATATCCTTGTGTGCATCTTTCCATTCGTTTAAGAAAGGTTCTTCATCTTTACGAATAGCGTAAGCAAAAATCTTTGTCATAAATTAAACCTCCGTCAAAATTAATAGTATGACCGTCTTTTATTATACACTTGAGTTTGTTAATAAAAACACAAAATCTGATTTTTTTGAAACTTCTTTTGCAGATGTTTCATGTGAAACTGTTAATGTTATAAAAAATATATTTTCTTTTGCTTATCAATATAGGGTGCCTTATGATAATGGTTAGGGAAAAAGAATGATAAGTAAGCTACTATATGTTATTAAAATTTGATCAAGATAGATGAGGGAATAAGTAATGTCAGTTGTTGTTAAATATGTAGACCTAGACAATAATTTGGTTGAACTTGCAGATTCAGGAGAGTTAGAGGGAAAAGTAGGAGAAAGAATAGACTACAGGACAGAAGATGAGATAAGAAAAATACTAGCTGCTGGTTATGTACTGATTAATAATCCTTTTGATCCAAATGATAAAGTAAATTTCTTTAATGAAGACTCTCAAGAATTCACGCTTACTTTTAAACATGGTAAAGAAGAAATAACTGCCAAAAATTTAAAGTATGGTTGCCATTTAGAGGATGTCCAAATGAAAGGTGAACAAGTAGTTCACTATGTTGGACTCGATCAAAGTATTCCTGACAAGGTTACTGAGGTTGCTTTTAATAGAAAAATTATTTATGACAAAGTCACTAAGAAAAAATTATTAACTAATACCTGGCAACCGGAAAAGTATTCCTTTCCTTTAGTTGCAAGCCCAACTGTGATGAACTATACACCTGATAAGGCAGTAATTGGTGGAGAGACAGCAACTATTCAACAGCCAAAGTATGAATATGTAGTCACTTATTCACCCAATAAGAAAAATGCTAGAAGGCAAAAAGCTGAAATAAAATTTATTGACGTTGATGATAACAACCGCGAAGTAGCAACTTCTGGAGAATTAAAAGGGAAACCTGAAAAAGAAATACCTTATAATACCGCAGAGGTTTTGAAAAATTTAACAGCTAAGGGATATGAAGTAGTTACTAATGATTTTGATTCTGAGGAACAGAAGCCTGTTTTTGGAAATAGTAGAGACTATGTTCAAATCTTTTTTGTGGTTTTAAAGCATAAAAAACAAGTTGTTAATTCTGAACATCCATTTTCAGGAATTGATGCAAGTTTGTACGAAAAAAAAGTTCATCGAACAATTCGTTTTTCAGGAATAGATAATAAAAAGCTAGATGATGTAGTTCAAACAGCTATTTTAAAACGGAACCTAACAGTTGATCTCGTAACTAAAAAAATCATTCCAGGAGAATACACAAGTCAATGGCATAGTAGTGAAACTTACCCGTCAGTCTCCGTGCCTGTAGTTTCGGGATATCATACTAAGATTAGTGAAGTAGTAGCCTCACCAGTAGAAAAACAAGATGTAACTGAAGAAGTTAAATACTATTCAAACGGATATTTAATTCCTGTTGATGTAAATCATAATGGATTTTCAGAAATAGATAAAAAGCAACTAATTACTAATTCAATTGATCCAACTAAGGTCGTTTTACCGGAATTAGACCTAAAAAATATTGTCTTAAAACAAATTAAAGAAGTGGAAATTGCAGACCCAAGTCGTAATTATGAAATTCCATATTTATTAGTTCATAAATATGTTGCAGTCGATGAAAAACATCCCCAAGAAGTAATAAGTCCGGCATATTACCGCCGAATTGTTACCGCCCGAGTTCATTATCAAGGAGCTGGAGACCAGACTCCTCCAGATGCCGAACAAACAGTGCGTTGGACAAGAACAATTACTTATGATGAAGTAAGTAAAGAAATTATTGAAAACGGTATGTATACGACCGACTGGGTAGCTGATAAAGATATTTTTGAAGCAACTCCTACACCTGTAATTAAGGGCTTCGCCGCAAATATTGGCTTAATTGGCGAACACCCAGTTACGGCAACTGACTTAATGGCTACAATTACCTATACTCCGCTTGGAAAGATGATCCCAGTTGATGAGCATGGAAATGAAATTAAAAATGCTATGCACCCAACATACGTTAATGATCCATATGATCCTGTGCGTGTCCTCTTTACTGAAGAAGTACCAGAAGTGCCAGGCTATGCACCAGTTAAAAATACAATTTCTGTCAATGATCCTTTTACGGATATTAAGGTGGCCTATACCTTAAAACCACGCTATATTCCTGTGAATAGCGAACATCCTTATCGTCCGATTAAGCCAACTTTGTATAGTGTCCCAGTTAAAGAAATAATTAAATATCAGGGAGCTGGAGACCAGACCCCAATTACTAGAATTCAGGGTGCTAATTGGACGAGAACTTTGACTGTTGATGAGAATACGGGTGAATTAGTAGATGCCGGTAAGTATACAACAGGATGGTTGATAGACAAGAAGCAATATATAGCCGTAAAAACACCAGTCATTGATGGTTATCATGCAGACAAAAATATAATTGATGAAGAAAAAGTAAAAAAAGCCGATCTAAACTTCACGGTAACTTATAAAGCCAATGGGCGGATAGTACCAGTTGATGCAAAAGGGAATGTTTTAAATGGTGTAGAACAGCCACCATATGTAACCGATCCAAGCGATGCAACTAAAGTGATTAAAACACAAGGTGTACCGAGAATTATGAATTATATTCCAGATCGAGCAACAATTACGGTAAAAGATGCTAGCGAAAATACACTGGTTAAATATTATACTTTTGATGAGATGAGTGAATTAAAAGTAGAATATAAAAAAATAGAACAAGAAAAAAGCAAAGATATAAAACCTAAGAAGAAAGCGGAAGAAAAAGGTGCAAAGGAGGAAGAGCAGTCATTAAAAACAGAAGAAGAAAAGAAAGCGGAGATGGCTTCTAAGAAAGAAGCTACACAGGTAGATGGACAAAATGAACAAGAGCGTAAAGTTTTAAGGCATATTTTTCCATGGATGAAATAGGAGATAAAAAAGCTAGATTTGATTAAGTAAATCTAGCTTTTTTAATTTTAAAAGTTTTTAGACCAATTTTGATGAAGAAGTGTATAATTAATTTTCGAAAAAATTTTTTCGGAGGAAAAATTGTGTCTGATAAAAGCGAGTCTTTGACCAAATTAGAAGAAGACGAAAAGTATAATCGATTAACAGCATTGAAGTTATTCGCCATGACTTCATCAATGGTTATCTCAGTTAATGAGTTGGCTCCATTTTGAAAAACTGGTCCAACAGCAGTTTTTTATTTGCTATTAGCAGGCTTAATATGGTTTGTACCAATTACGCAAATGGCAGGAGAAATGGCTTCAGTTGACGGCTGGGATAAGGGTGGAATTTTTACTTGGGTAAAAGGGTCCTTAGGAGATCGAGCAGGCTGGACGGCTATGTTTTATCAATGGATTCACATTACT
This sequence comes from Lactobacillus sp. UMNPBX19, assembly GCF_002553805.1. Lineage (NCBI taxonomy): Bacteria > Bacillati > Bacillota > Bacilli > Lactobacillales > Lactobacillaceae > Lactobacillus > Lactobacillus sp. UMNPBX19. The sequence continues at coordinate 117,411 of NZ_PCYR01000002.1, read as the reverse complement.
GTTGGGATGAACACAATGATGTACGTAATTATTGGTGCATTATCTATTACCTTTGATACTCCTTGGTTTAACACTACACCAAGTATTAGATTTCTATTGATGATGGTAATTATCTGGTTAATTACTCTTGTCGAAATGGTAGGAGTTAAGAAAATAGGCCATATTGCAGAGTGGTTATTTGGACTTGGAATAGCTTTACCGGTAATTTTGCTAATTATTACCTTCTTTGTATATCTCTTTCAAGGACGTCCCCTATATATGCATTTAAGCTGGAATAATATCTTTCCACATCACTTAACTCGGACTACCTTAGTAGCTTTTGTGCCATTTGTGTTGGCATTTTGTGGTGGGGAAGCATCTGCTCCGCATGCAAAATATTTGGAAAATCCTAAAAAGTATTCCACTGTTATGCTCGCTTTAGCTGTGACTGCTATTTCTTTTGACTTACTTGGTAGTACCGCAATTGGAATGACAATTCCGAAAAATCAAATTCAAAATTCAACTGGTTTTGTCTATACCTTTGGAAAAATTTTAGATTCAATTGGCTTACCAGGGGATGTTATTAAGAAGTTTATCGGTGTGTTACTGGCAGCTGGTATTATTGGAGAACTTGGAAATTGGCTTGCTGGTCCTAGTCAGGGGATGTTTGAAGCTGCTAAAGAAGGTTATATGCCTAAGTTCTTCGCTAAATCTACTGATCGTGACGTACCGATGCGGTTGATTGTTTTACAGACTTTGATTGTAAATGCATCTGCAATTTTAATTACTTTCACTAGTGGTAAGAACTCTGATTTTGCTTTTAATGTTTCTTTAGCTGCTACGACTGCTCAGTACTTGATGGTCTACATTTTAATGTTGGTCTCTTACATCGTTTTAAAGGTGAAACATGAAAATCTAAAGCGCAGCTATTATATGACAAGGAGCAAGGGCTTAGGGGTAATAATCGCAATTATTGCCCTGGTAATAACTGTAGTAGCCTTCTTTATTTCCTTTATCCCGGCGCAGGGAACACCGACTGAATTAAAAGGCGTTTATGTTTGGACAATGATTGGTCTGTGCCTTATCGTTACAATTTTGCCACTGGTGATTTATCATTATCATCACTGATTTAAACAGACTAAATAAAAGCAAAAAAATTAATAAATTAAACATTTTTACTTGTAAAATATAACTAATAATATTACATTTAAATTGTATTCAAGTTAATGTGTAAAGCAAAAGAGCTATGGTAAATTTGAGGTATCCATAGCTCTTTTGTTTACTAAGATAAAAACTATATCAAGGAAACAAACAATGAATAACCCAGAAGAAATACAGCATTTTATTGATGTGTTACTCAAAGAAGATAGTTTTGTGAAAGCAGCAAAAAAGCTCTACATTTCTCAGCCCTATCTCACCCAGTTAATAAAAAGAATAGAAGACCGTTTAGGAACGCCAATTATTGATCGGGATAAAAAGCCCTATGCATTGACTCAAGCAGGCTTACTGTATTATCAATATTTAGAAAATATTTCTTATAACAAACAACAATTAAATAAAAAATTAGCCCAATATACACACCCTAATAAAGAGATCATCAGAATTGGAATTTTAGAGAGTCTAGGCACTTATTTACTACCAGAAATACTGCCAGATTTTTTAAAGAAAAATCCTCGAGTAGAAATACAGCTTTTTGAAAATCTCCCAAGAGAAAGTGAAAGAAATTTACTAAGTGGAAATATTGATTGCTATATCGGTCAAACTCCAGAGGCAATTGATTCAAGCTTAGATATTGTAAGTAATGGTGGTGAAAGATACTATGTAGTAATTTCACCTTCATCTCCGTATTACCAGGAAGGAAAATTCATTCTTAAACCAGATGACTTAAACCTAAAAGACTTATTACAAGAACCTTTTGTTTTAAGTGTTCCTGGTTCGGCTATTCGGCACCAAGTCAATGGAGTTTTCCAACGATTTCATTTAGAACCACGAGTTGTTTTAGAATCTAAAAACATTATTACTGCAACTAGTCTAGCAATTCATAGGATGGGATTAACTATCTCCACTGCTAGCATCATTAAAAGAATTGGTGAAACGCCAATTAACCTTTTTCCCTTAAGCTATGACTTAATTAACGTTACTTTCTTTATTGCAACAAAAGCTGAAAAAACAAAATCGCAAGCTTTAAAAAATTTAGTTGAAGAATTTAAAAAGAAAAATTTACAGCCCATTATTAGATAAGGTAAATAAAACGTCATACTGTGTCCGCTATAACAAATTTGTTATTAGTAATTTGTAAAAAAGATATTTAAGCCTGTAGATTTAATAACTTATAATTTAGGTGAAAATATTTAAGAAAGGGTAGGGAAATTATGAAATCAGGAAAATATAACGTAAAAGCTCAAGGACATGGTGCAAGTTTCATGCCTATGGAAGTTACTCTTTCCGAAAATAAGATTGAAGATATTAAGGTAGACGCTAAAGGTGAAACTAAGGGAGTAGCTGACGAAGTATTTAGACGTTTGCCTGAAGAAATTGTTGAAAATCAGACTTTAAATGTTGATACAGTTAGTGGTGCTACTATCTCTAGTCATGGTGTTATTGATGGAGTAGCATTGGCAATTAGTGAAGCTGGTGGAGATCCAGATGAGTGGAAAAACCGAGCTAAACCCAAAAAACAAAGAGCTAAAAATGAGACTTATACAACTGATGTTGTAGTTGTTGGAGCTGGTGGTGCAGGTCTAGCTGCCGCTGCTAGAAGTATTCAACATGGTAAAGATGTCATTATACTTGAAAAGTTCCCACAAATTGGAGGAAACACTAGTCGTGCTGGGGGTCCAATGAATGCTGCAGAACCAGATTGGCAAAATAAATTTAAAGCTTTAGCCGGTGAAAAAGAAACCTTAGAAGAACTAGCAGCAACTCCACTTGAAGAGATCGATCCAGAGTATCAAGAAGACTTTAAAAAATTACAAAAACAAATAAAAGGATATGTAGCTTCTGGTGCTGACTATCTATTTGATTCAAAATTACTTCATGAAATTCAAACCTATTTAGGTGGTAAGAGAACCGACTTAAATGGAAATGAAATTCATGGTAACTATGCTTTAGTCAAAGAATTAATTGATAATGCCTTGTACTCAGTGCATTGGTTAAGCGATTTAGGAGTCAAATTCGATCGCAGTCAAGTAACAATGCCAGTAGGTGCCTTATGGAGAAGAGGGCACAAGCCAGTTGAACCAATGGGTTATGCCTTTATTCATGTTTTAGGTGATTGGGTAAAGGATCATGGTGGAAGAATTCTGACCGATACTCGAGCTGAGCACTTGATTATTGAAGATGGTCAAGTTAAAGGCGTTATTGCTAAAAGACCAGATGGCAGTACAATCACTGTTAATGCTAAGGCTGTAATTTTAACTGCTGGTGGATTTGGGGCAAATACACCAATGGTTCAAAAATACAATACTTACTGGAAGCATATTGATGATAATATTGCCACTACTAATTCTCCTGCAATTACTGGGGACGGAATTAATCTTGGTAAAGAGGCAGGTGCAGACTTGGTTGGAATGGGCTTTATTCAGATGATGCCCGTTTCTGATCCAAAGACTGGTGAACTATTTACTGGTCTACAAACTCCACCAGAAAACTATATTATGGTTAATCAAAAGGGGAAGCGTTTCGTAAATGAATTTGCAGAACGTGATGTCTTAACCAAGGCAGCTATTGATAATGGTGGCTTGTTCTATTTAATTGCTGATGACAAGATTAAAGATACGGCTTATAACACAACTCAAGAATCAATTGATGCACAGGTTAAGGCCGGTACCTTGTTTAGAGCTGATAGTTTAGAAGATTTAGCTAAGCAAGTTGGAATGGATCCTGATACTTTAGTTGAGACCATTGAGAAATATAATTCTTATGTTGAAGCAGGAAAAGATCCAGATTTTGAAAAATCAGCCTTTAATCTAAAATGTGAAGTTGCTCCATTCTATGCAACACCGAGAAAGCCAGCCATCCACCATACTATGGGTGGTTTGAAGATTGATACAGGTGCTCATGTCTTAGATAAAGATGGTCAGCAAATTCCTGGTCTATATGCTGCTGGGGAAGTAGCTGGCGGAATTCACGCAGGTAACCGTTTAGGTGGAAATTCGCTTGCTGATATCTTTACTTTTGGTAGAATTGCCGCAAATAGCGCAAATGATGAATTAGAAAAATAGTATTAATCCATTAAAATGTTGTAAACACTAGAGTTTACAGCGTTTTTTTGCTAAAATACTAAAAATAATTGATTTTTTTGGAGGAATATAATTGAAGGAAGCGCGGGAAAAGAAGCTGACGACAAAACAATATTTAATTGTAGCATCAATGATTTTTGCACTATTCTTTGGTGCAGGAAACTTAATTTTCCCACTTCATTTAGGCCAGCTTGCTGGTAAAAATTGGGGACCAGCAGCAATTGGTTTTTCAATTACTGGGGTAGTTTTACCGCTACTTTCACTCCTAGCAGTTGCTATTACTCGTAGTAATGGTGTTTATCAAATAAGTTTACCGGTAGGAAAAGTCTTTGCTCTTTTGTTTATGACTTTGATCCAGTTAACCATGGGCCCCTTATTTGCGGCACCAAGAAATGCGACTGTAGCATATACGGTAGGGGTAGCCCCACTTCTTCCTAAGCACTTTCAAGGCGGCGGATTAATTGTTTTTACCGCTATCTTTTTTGCGATTGTTTTTGTTATTGCATATAACGAAAGTGACATCCTGTCTTCTTTGGGTAAAATTTTAAATCCTATTTTTCTAGTTTTACTATTTCTAGTTTTTGTTATTGCCTTTGCCCGTCCGTTAGGTAATTTAGGAACTGTTCCCGTTAGCAAAACTTATGCTCAAGGAACAATAGTAAAAGGATTTTTAGAAGGATATAACACGATGGACGCTTTAGCTGGTCTTGCTTTTGGCGTAACCGTGGTAACAGCTATTAAAGAATTAATTGGTAATAATGAAAGTGAAACAGCAAAAATTATAGCAAAGTCTGGCTTAATAGCCGTTATTGCTATCGGAGTAATTTATACTTTGTTGATTATGGTAGGAGCAATGTCATTAGGACATTTTGGAATAACTAGTGACGGCGGAGTTCTGTTATCCCATATCGTCAGATACTATGCTGGCATCTTTGGCCAGGCTTTATTAGCTGTCTTAGTATTTTTAGCTTGTTTAACGACAGCGGTTGGGGTTTTAGCCGCTTTTGCACTAGATTTTTCCGCTCATTATACAAAATTTAGTTATAAGGGATGGTTAACCATCGCTTGTATCGGATCATTTGCAACTGCAAATCTAGGACTCGATAAAATTATTCACTGGTCGCTTCCTGTCTTAATGTTCTTATATCCTTTAGCAATTGTTTTGATTATCTTGTCTTTATTTTCACCATTTTTCAAAAAAGATAGGGTAATCTATCAAATAACAATGGCATTAACTTTAATACCAGCTACTTTTGATTTAATTACAAACTTGCCAGCACCAATTGCTGGAACGTCATTCTACAATGCTGCTAGTCGTATTAGACTTCAGTATTTGCCATTTGCTAATATTGGTCTAGCCTGGGTTGTACCGACGATCTTAGGGTTAGTTATTGGGATTTTAATTCACATTTGGCGTCGTAAATCTAATCGAATTTAAGAAAAGCTATGGTTCATTTGAATCATAGCTTTTTTTTGGGATAATAAATTTGGTGATAAAAATGAGTTTAACTAATAAAGTACCTGAAAAAGACGTTCATGATTTATTTACACGAGTTGCTCCGCATTATGATCAGATGAATAATCTAATTAGCTTAGGAACACAAAATGGCTGGCGGAAAAAGTTCTTTAAAGAATTAAAAGTAGAAGCTGGAGATTTTGCTTTGGACTTGTGTTGCGGGACGGGTGACTTAACAATTGCCTTAGCAAAACAAGTGGGCCCTTCTGGCAATGTAATTGGACTAGATTTTAATCAAAAAATGCTCGACTTAGCTGATAAAAAGGTCAGGGCGCAAAATTTACAAAAAGAAATTCAGCTAAAGCAAGGGGATGCAATGCATCTGCCTTATCCGGACCAAAGCTTTGACATTGTAACAATTGGTTTTGGCTTACGTAATGTTCCTGATGCAGATCAAGTTTTGAAAGAAATTTATCGGGTTTTAAAGCCAGATGGAAAAGTTGGAATTCTAGAGACTTCACAGCCAACTAATCCAATTATTAAGTTAGGGTGGGAGAGTTACTTCAAACTATTTCCTAATTTTGCTAAATTATTGGGTGCTAATGTTGACGATTATAAGTACTTATCGCATACTACGGCTAAATTTATTTCAGCTACGCGTTTAAAGGAAATGCTTGAGCAAGATGGCTTTAAAAATGTAATAATAACCAAATTAAATTTAGGTGCTGGTGCAATTCATATCGGAATTAAAAAGAAAATGAGATAAAATATAAAATAAAAACTAAAAAGGAGAATTTTATGAGAACTGGTACTAAAATTATTACTTTAGACAACGGTTATCACTTGTGGACTAATACTCAAGGCGAAGGTGATATTCATTTATTAGCACTTCACGGTGGTCCTGGTGGAAATCATGAATATTGGGAAGATGCTGCAGAACAATTAAAGAAACAGGGACTTAATGTTCAAGTAACTATGTATGATCAACTAGGGTCACTTTATTCTGATCAACCAGATTACTCAGATCCAGAAATTGCTAAGAAGTATTTAACTTATGAATATTTCTTAGATGAAGTTGATGAAGTGCGTGAAAAACTTGGCTTAGATAATTTCTACTTAATTGGTCAAAGCTGGGGCGGACTCTTGGTGCAAGAATATGCAGTTAAATATGGCCAGCATTTAAAGGGCGCCATTATTTCTTCAATGGTTGATGAAATTGATGAGTATGTTGATTCTGTAAATAGAAGAAGACAAGAAGTTCTTCCTCAAACAGAAATTGATTTCATGCATGAATGTGAAAAGAATAATGACTATGATAATCAACGTTACCAAGATGATGTACAAATTTTAAATATTAATTTTGTTGATAGAAAGCAACCTTCAAAGCTTTATCACTTAAAGGATCTTGGTGGAAGTGCTGTTTACAATGTCTTCCAAGGTGATAATGAATTTGTTATTACTGGTAAGCTTAAAGATTGGCACTTTAGAGACCAACTTAAGAATATTAAAGTACCAACTTTAATTACTTTCGGTGAAAATGAAACTATGCCAATTTCTACTGCTAAAATTATGCAAAAAGAAATTCCAAATTCACGCCTAGTTACTACTCCTGATGGAGGTCACCATCATATGGTTGATAATCCAGATGTTTACTACAAACATTTGGCTGACTTTATTCGTGAAGTTGAAGATGGCAGTTTTAAAGGTGAATAAAAAAGAAAATTATATTGACCGTAGCTACATATCATGCTATAATGACAGTCCTTTCTAAAATTAAACACTTGTATACGACAAAAGCCACCTGAAATAGGTGGCTTTTTTGTTTTTAGTAAATTTGTTAGGAATATAGGATATAAATAATAAAAATTAGTAAGTAATAAGACCAGTTGAATTCATCGTTTTATCGTCTAGTTGATAAGTCTTTAATTCAAAATCATCTTCAAAATTACAGTAGTAAGTCTTGCTTCCAGAAGAGTAGCAGGCAGTATAGACAGTATATTCGTCCTTGCCTTGATCGTTGACCACGCTGCCTTTGATCATGGCAACAGACTTTAAGATGTTGAAGAATTTAGCAACGTTTGCTTTTTCACCTTTGGCAGTTGGATAGTTTACGTTTAAGTAAGCCGCTTTAACAAAACGGTTGGCTGGAATACTGTCACCTGGCAGGCCTAAGCTACCAGTTCCTACACCCCAAGGAGCAACTTTTTGACCGTTCCAGCTTTGGGCTGTAGCGTCATGTGGGCTTAAACCGGTGTAGTTACCAAGGTTAGTAAGCTGCCAGTTAAAGTCAGGGCTATTAGTTAAAACGCCAACTTTATCATCAAAGACCTTCATTCCATATTGCTTTGAAACTTCAACAACAATGGCTTCGTCACTATCACTAATGATCCAGTGAAGAGGGGCAACCGCAAATGATGTGTTAATAGCTTCATTGACTAAGTTAACGTTCTTTAAGGCTTCCTTTACTTCACTAACATGAGTAAAGTTTTGAGTAACCCAGAGCATAATTTCGTAAGAGGCTAAGTTGATTTTGCCATCAATAGGACCATCACTAAATTTAGCAAAATGTGGGAAGTTTAAACCGGCAATACCCAATCCATCTTCGTTATAGCAGTCAAAGTATGATGGATAACCATCAACCACAATTCCCATTCCAATAACTGCCTTTTTAGTAGTGGTGTTATCTAAGAACTTATATGGAAGAGGATAATTACGCGGCGTGATAATAACGCCTTCGCCATAATCTTGTCCAACATCTAGATTACGGCCAAAGTATAAATTTCCTTGATCATCTGTGAATCTTAAACCAGTACACATTTCTAAAATCCTCCTTATTTAGCATTAGTTTTTGCTGCTTGCTCTGCAATATATTTCTTTTGATATCTCTTAATTTGGATAACGGCAAATACTAAAATAATAAAACCAATTGTAACAAAGGCAATCATAAAATACCAAGCAACTGTAAAGCTCGCAGCTCCCTTAATAATACCAAAGAGTGGAGCGCCAATTGCATAGCCGATTGCATAAGCTAAACCAACGTATCCAAGCATGACACCTTGATTTCTTGAACCAAAGAGGTCTTTTGCCATGAAGGCTGGGCCTGACATGTAACTAAATACAGCTAAGCCGCAAAAGATAGCATAGCCAATACCAGCAGCCCTGCTAATAGATGAGCCATATGACTGGAAGCTAATAAAGATCATCATTAGAATAGATAAAATATACATACAACCAGCATAGGCCATTGATTTTGCTGTACCAAATTTATCGAATAAGAAACCACCAGAAATATTTCCGATAATACCAGCAATCCTGAATACTGAACCAATCATTCCGACTTCTGTTAAGGATAATTTAGTATCCAAAAAGGCCGCATAATCTTCATTCAAAGAAGCTAGCCCTAGGCCAATAATTAAAAATCCAATACTAAAGATCCAGAACTACTTCATGTGAAGAACTTGTTTACCGTTCCAACCCTGAAATTCATGAGAATGTTTTTGAGCAGCTTCATGTCGATTCTTTTTAATTTCTTCGGCAGAAGCTACGTCTTCATCTTTCTTTGGTACTCTAATAAAAGCGGAAATTATTAGACCAACAACTAAAAGAGCAACGGCAAAAATGAAGAATGGAGATATGGAAGTTAAATGACCAGTCTTGGTATTACCAGTCATAAAGTGCTTCAAAATTGCCTGGGTAATAGGTTGTAAGAAAATATCCCCAATGGATCCCCCGCAAAAGGCTAATCCAAGGGCAACCCCGCGGCCCTTGAATGGAAACCAGTGATTGATAATCCAAGGGACACCTTGACCAGAATAAAAGGTTGAACCAACCATACAAATAATTCCGGCTAAATAGAAACCAGGTAGCTTCGTACTAATTCCAAAAATTACATATCTCCGGCTGAAAGGCAAATACCAATCAAATACAAAATTTTAAAATTAACTTTTTGCAAAGCTTTACCAACCATTGGTGAAACTAGAAATTCTACGACAGCCCCAAAAGTAAAAATTAAGGTATAAGAAGCTAATGTAAATTGAAAAGTATTAACCAGAGGGTGAACAAATAAAGGTTGAATTAATTGAGCAATTCCGTAAGGAATAGCTTGAGTTAACATACAGAGAAATACCATAAAGTATTTGTAGCTTTTACTGACCACCTTGTGCCTATCGCTTGATAGATCGTTTGACATCGTATCTCTCTTCTTTCTGATAAAATACTATTAACTTTATAACTTAAATATTATTAAACACATGAGCTTTGACTATAGCCGCTTATATTGTGGTCTACTTAATTGAGTAAATCAAAAATAACAGCTTATTATGTTATTTAATTAATGTAATACAATACTTAGGAAAGTGATTGTAATAAAAACATTAAAAAAATTGATGTTCTTAGCTTTGTATAGCATTCTTTTGTTTAAATATTTATTCTTTTACATAACCCGCAATATCATCGTAGTCGAAATCATAGGTTAATTTCTTACCATAGGCTTTTTCATAAGCCTTTTTCTTTTGCATATAATCAATGTCCCGCAGTCTTTTAGCGTTTTGATCAACTGTCAGGCGATCAGCAGGGTAGATTGTTGGTAAGACATGGAGAATATAACGAGTCTTGTAGAATTCTCTACTATTTTTTTCCATTTCTGGAAGGTCTTGAATTTCTACAAAGCAGGAGATAATCGGAACTTTAGCCTTAGCTGCGTAGTAATAAGCACCTTTTTGAAGGGGACGAGGCTTACGGTAGTTATACCATATTTCTTGTTCAGGGTAGATTAAGACCCATCCCTTTTTATCAAAGACTTTCTGCAAGTGCTTTGGAAATTCTCGCCCCAGATATTGGTAACTTTGAACAATTGGAATAGCATTGATATTATTCATTAAAAAGCCGAAGAAACCCGGTAATTTTAAGTTAGAGTCCTCAATTACAACATAGAGCTTTTTATGGCAGCGATTAGCTAATTTTTTAATTGGCAGGCTATCAGTTTGCTTAAAGTGATTAGTTGTTACAATTGCGCCATGCTGCGGCCCTTTAGCTCTATGTTTATTTTTAATTTGGGTATGAGCCATTAAGACTAAAGTATCAAGATTGATAATAGTTTGGGCGATAATATTTTTAAATTTATGGCTCAGCTTTTTTTGTTGCTCTTTTTTGGTCAAGGTAGAGTCTGGGAAAAATGGACCATCAATATAGACAGTGATTTTGGGATGCTTGCCAAATTTGCATTTTTGATAAGTTGTAGTCATTACAAAACTTGCTTTGTCTGCCTGAACTGGAAAATTAAAGCTAGTTTCTGGAAATAGTCGAATGCCGGTATAGTAAGGCCAGACATGAGCTTCTGGGTAGATTACAATATGAGCATTTTCTTTAGTTAAGGTTTTAACAGCTTTAAGTAATTTAATAGCTTGTTTAATATTTTTACCTACTGATAATCCCCCGTAAGGCAAGAGCGTTTTTCCAATAACAGGAATTCCCCAATTTGCCTGATTAGCAATAGCATAGTAATTTTTCCAGCCAAATAAGGTTAGAGGCATGAAGACGTCGTTAACCATTTGAGTATGGTTTCCGTAAACAAAATAACCTTCATCTTTATATTTAGATAGCTTATCTCTACCTATTACTTTGACATGCATTACGCCATAAGTAAAAAGATAAGCAAATCCGCTAGCTAAAAAACGGATCAGATAATTAAGGGGTGTATGTTTAATGATTTGGTAATCATCCGGCAAGGTAAAGTCTTGCTTTTTACTTTTAACAACGTCATCGGTTGTGGAATTATAGTAGATAGTATGATGTTTAGATGGTTTATTATTCATAATATTAATTATAGAAAAAATTTAGAAACAAAAAAAGACACCGCAAATGCGATGTCTTTCAAAAATATGGGTGGTCAGGGGATCGAACCCTGGACCCACGGATTAAGAGTCCGTTGCTCTGCCAGCTGAGCTAACCACCCATTGGATAACCAACAAATACTATTATGCCAAAAAAAAATAAAAATGCAAGAACTTTTTTGATAAAATTGATATAAATTAAATTGAAGAAAATTAGAAACAAAAAAGACACCGCAGATGCGATGCCTTTCAAAAATATGGGTGGTCAGGGGATCGAACCCTGGACCCACGGATTAAGAGTCCGTTGCTCTGCCAGCTGAGCTAACCACCCATTGGATAACCAACAAATAGTATTATGCCAGTAAAGTAAAGAAAGTGCAAGCTTTTTTTTGCATAAGTTTAAAAAAAGTGGGGAAAACAGTATAATAGAGTTATTAATATTGAGGAGGCATCAGTATGCCAAAGAAGATTTTAGTCGTTGACGATGAAAAACCAATTTCTGACATTATTAAATTTAATCTGACTAAGGAAGGCTTTGATGTCGACACTGCATATGACGGCGAAGAAGCTGTTAAAAAAGTTGAGGAATATGATCCCGATTTAATGATTCTTGACTTGATGTTACCAAAAAAAGACGGCTTAGAGGTTGCGCGTGAAGTACGCCAAACTCATGATATGCCAATTATTATGGTAACAGCTAAAGACACTGAAATTGACAAGGTATTAGGTCTTGAAATGGGAGCAGATGATTATGTTACCAAGCCTTTTTCTAACCGTGAATTAGTTGCTAGAGTAAAGGCAAACTTGCGTAGACGTGACTTGACCCAAAAAGCTACTGAAGATGATGAAGATAAGAATATTACCATTGGCAATCTTGTGATTATGCCGGAAGCTTATATGGTTGAAAAAAATGGTGAAAAAATTGAATTAACGCATCGTGAATTTGAATTACTTCATTATTTAGCACAGCATATGGGACAAGTAATGACTAGAGAACATTTATTACAAACCGTTTGGGGCTATGACTATTTTGGAGATGTTAGAACTGTGGATGTAACTGTTCGACGCTTGCGGGAAAAGATCGAAGACAATCCAAGTTCACCAACAATTTTAGTTACCAGACGTGGAGTAGGATATTACGTTAAAAACCCATCAGATGAATAAGGATCAAAGTCACTAGTGATAGTGGCTTTTTTTTGCAATTAGGACCAATGAAGAAAATAAAAAGTGTATTAAATTCTATTAATTTTAAAATCGCAATCATTTTTATGTTGTTATTACTAGCAACGATTGAAGTAGTTGGAGCATCTTTTACTAGACAACTTGAACAAAATTCAATTCAGAATTTTGAGTCTTCAATTCAAGTACCAAACATTATTACTAACCAAATTGCTAGTCAATTGAGTAGGGCAAATAGTAAGAGTGCAAATCAACAACTAAGCCAGATTATTTCAAATTATAATCTTGGCGATATTAGTCAATTAATGGTAGTAGATAATAAAGGCGTGATCCGAGCTGTTTCAAATGTTAATGATCAGAATCGAATTGGCCAGCGGACTAGTAATGCGGATATAAAAAGTGTGCTTTCAAATGGAAAACAAGTTTCTAAGGTAATTAATGATAATGGAAACTATATGGTGCAAATTTCGCCATTGACGTCTGCTAATGGAACTAATACACCTGTGGGAGCTATTTATGTAAGAGCAAGTTTACAGGGTGTATTCAACAATTTGCGGCAAGTTTCTATTTACTTTTTGATTGCCTCGCTAATTGCGGCTGTCTTAGGTGCGATAGTTGCTTTGGTAATTTCCCGGGCCATAACTCGGCCGATTGAAGAAATGCGTAAGCAAGCTTTACGGGTCGCAAATGGAGATTATTCGGGACACGTCCGAGTTTACGCACAAGATGAGCTAGGGCAATTGGCTGAAGCATTTAACACTTTGTCGGTACGAATTGAGAGAACTCAAGAGATTTCTGATAGTGAGCGAAGACGGTTAGATAATGTTTTGACCCATATGACAGATGGGGTTATTGCGACTGATCGTCACGGAAATATTACTATCATTAATGAAACTGCCTTAGACTTTTTAGGCAAAACTGAAAAAGATGTTATTGGAAAACCGATTACTAATTTGCTTGGCTTAAAAGATGTTACAATTCAAGATCTTTTAAGTACGCAACAAGAATTAGTTGTGCGGGTAAATGACAATACAAGAGATGAAATGATTTTACATGCTAACTTTTCTTTGATTCAGCGTGTAACTGGCTTTGTTTCAGGTCTAGTTTGTGTTTTGCATGATATTACGCAACAGCAAAAAAATGAACGGGAACAACAGCAATTTGTGTCTAACGTTTCACATGAACTTAGGACCCCATTAACAAGCTTAAGAGCCTATGTTGAAGCCTTAAATGATGGTGCATGGAAGGATCCAAATATTGCACCGCAATTTTTACATGTTATCCAAGATGAAACTGAACGAATGATTAGGATGATTAATGATCTCCTTAGCTTATCAAGAATGGATCGTGGTGTAGCCAAAATGGACTTAGAGTGGGTAAACTTAAATGACTTTGTTAACCATGTTCTAAACCGTTTTGATATGATGCTGAAGTCTGATACAGATAAAACGCATAAAAAGAAGTATTCAATCAAGCGTGAATTTCCTCATCAAGCTTTATGGGTAGAAATTGATACTGATAAGATGATGCAAGTAATCGATAATATTATGAACAATGCGATTAAGTATTCACCTGATGGGGGCGTTATAACAGTTCGCCTTCTTCAAGCCCAAAAGCATGTCATCTTAAGTATTTCTGACCAAGGATTGGGAATTCCAAGAAAAGACTTAAATAAGATTTTCGATAGATTTTACCGTGTTGATAAGGCTCGTTCTCGTAAGCAAGGTGGAACTGGACTAGGATTAGCTATTTCTAAAGAGATAGTAGAAGCACACCATGGCCGGATTTGGGCAGATAGTGCTGAAGGTTCCGGATCAACTTTCTACATTTCTTTGCCATATGAAGCAATTAGTGAGGAAGGAGAAAACTGGGATGAGGTTTAAAGATAAAGTTTCTAAAGTGGCACTGCGTGTTAGCTTAATTGCAATGGTTGTCTTATCAATTATTCTATCGGCTGTCATTTGGGGATCAGATGCTCGATTTTCTAGAATTGAAGAAACATCTAATCAAACGCAAACTAAGGATCTGGGTCAACGTTCTTTAAGAGATATCTATCTACCAACGCAAACTTTTTATTTTAAAAATAAACAGATGTATCAAGTCTATGATACAAAGAATAATTTACCTTTGGAGTTTTCTAAATTAACTCAGTCTTTAAGACCGCTTTTGCCAATCCGAATCTGGTCTAGTCAAACTAAGTATGAAAAAATGTTGAGAAATCCAAACTATATTCAGCTAACATACCCAGATCAGATAACGATCTCATTATTTTTAACTAATGTAAGAAAAACTGATAGTCGGAAATTTAATCGCTTTTTTGTCTCAACGACTTCTAGTGACTACATTTATTTAGGTAATGATGAGGACCATACAATCTATCGTGTTCGTTTAAACGATGTTTCATTTAAGACCCTAATTGAGCATATTAGAAACGCTCAAACTCAAATGCCAGTCACTCTTGAAAAGGTGCATGATGACTATTTACCTTTCTATGAAAAAAATATAAGCTTACCAGTTTATAGCTACTTAACTAATGAGGAATCTGATTCATATTTTGTTTATCGTTTGTTAGGATCAAACAATCCTACCCAGCATAGTAATGGCGATACGATTACATACTCTAATGGAGTATATGAGCGTTTAATTGCTGCTAAACATACTCATAACTATGAATATACTGATTATCAACAAGATCAAATTCCTAAGATAATTAGTCGTAAATTAAATGATAGTTTGTATTTTGTGCGAAAGATTGGTTTATCAGAACCAGATTTAAAATTCTTTGATGCGGATGATAATACAGTTATTTATCAAAATTATGTCGAAGAATATCCAATCTTTTTACCAGGAAAATATAAGATGCGAGCACAGGTGAAATTTGCATCTAATGGGATGACGATTAACTTCAATAGTTTAGACTTACAGATTCCAATTCCAACTAGTGGGGAAAAGAAAACTTTAATTCCAACTATTGTAGCCATGGATGAGTTATACCAAAAGGGATATCACCGAAAAGATATCGAAAGAATTATTATTGGCTATACGGCTAAATCTTCTAACAGTAAAAATAAGAAACTAGTAGATTTAGAGCCTGCTTACTATGTAAAGATTAATAAGCAGTGGAAGACCTTAGATGGGTGGCTTAATACAAATAATCAATTAGACAATACAGGAAAGGAGGGACTAGTAGATGGACTTTAAAAGAATTGAATGGATATTTTTAATTGTATTTATCGGAATTAATATCTTTTTGGGAATTGAATTATGGCAAACGCCAACTCTCTTATCTGCTGGTTCTACTCCGACTCAGACTCAGACTGATATTAAGAGCGAAACAAGTGCTGATCAAATTACTATTCCAAAGGTTAACGATAAACAAGAAGATGGATATTATTTGGCTGCCAAGACTGATAATTCTTGGATCAAAAAAGCTACTCAGCAGGTAAAGGGACAAGTAGAAAATAATTCAAGTGAAAATCTTATTTATGTTCATTTAGATAAACCAATTACTTTATCTAAAAATAAAAAAGAAGCCCTGAGACAAATTATGCGTTTTAAGGATGACAGCCAAAATGTATATCAAGGTAAAAATTATGCTTACCTTTCAGAATTATCTGAGGGGGACGATTATATTTTTAACCAAAAAAATAAATATGGAGAATTCTTTGCTGCAACAGCTCGGCTTCATATTATTGTAAAAGATAATCAAATTGTCTCTTATTCCCAAAGCTATGTTGATGACTTAAATCCTGTTCGTGAGCGACAAAATACAATTAGTTCAAAAGCAGCGGTTGACTCGTTATATACTTACAGTGAATTACCAAATAATTCTAAGGTTATCTTGTTGAAGCAAGTTTATACTAAATTATTAACAGTTAAGGGAAATACTATTTATATTCCAACTTGGTTAGCAGCAATTGAAAATAATACTTCTAAGACAGTTACTTTGAAGCGGGTAAATGCATTTACAGGAACAATTATTCAAAATAATGTTACGACTGATGATTCTAAGGAGTGAAAAATGTGAAAGTATCAGTTTTATCAAGCGGATCAACAGGTAATTCTACTTTAATAGAAACTGAGCAACACAAAATTTTGATGGATGCAGGTTTATCTGGAAAAAAGACCAAGGACTTACTAGCTCAAGTCGGGGTTGATATTAAAGATATTGATATGATTTTTATTAGTCATGACCATACCGATCATTCAGGAGGTTTAGGAGTCTTAATGAGACGGTATCCACAAATTTCAGCTTATGCAAATTCAGGTACCTGGAATTATTTAATTGAAAGTAAGAAAATCGGTAACTTACCTGTTGAACAGATCAATACTTTTGAATCTGGGGTAACGAAAACTTTTGGTGACTTAGATGTGACTAGTTTTGCTACTAGTCATGATGCAGCTGAACCCCAATATTATGTTTTTAGCAGTGGCGGCAAAAGATTTGCTTGTTTAACAGATACAGGATATGTTTCAAGCACTGTTAAAGGCGAAATTAAGGATGCAGATGGCTATTTAATGGAGTTTAATTATGATGATATGATGCTTAGAAATGGACCGTATTCTTGGTCTTTAAAGCATCGAATTATGTCGGATGTTGGGCATCTTTCAAATGATCAGGCAGCTGATACGCTACTTGATGTTGTTTCTCCAAAAACTAAAAACATCTTTTTGGCCCACCGTAGTCAACATAATAATACTCAGTATTTAGCTCATGAGACTGCACATGATTTATTGGTTGCGGGGGATGCAAATCTGCCCGCAGATGTTAAAATTATTGATACCAATCCACTAGAAGCCGGATCACTCACAGAAATATAATTTTTAGCAAATAATTTGACTTGAATTCATAAAAAATTCAAAATTTGTGATTAGGCTAGAGTGAATAGAAAAGGAGAATTTTTATGGCAGAAAATAATACTAAGAACTCTAATAAGCATAATGCTCTAATTAAAACTGGTATTATAGGAGTGGTTGCAGGATTACTCGGTGGTGGAGTAGCTTATGCAGGTTTGTCTCAAATTAACGGACAGAATGCTCCACAAACAACTGTTGCGCCAACAGCTAAGGTTGAGAAGTCTAACAGTAAGAACAGCAGTCAAATGACTAATGCCTTTAATACGGTAAAGAATTCTGTTGTTTCTGTTGTAAACTTGAAGAGACAAAGTTCTTCTTCAACTAGTGATCCATTTGGTATTTTTGGGTCTGATAGTTCCAGTTCTTCAAAGAAGAATTCTAAATCAGATTTAGAAACTTACAGTGAAGGTTCTGGAGTTATTTACATGAAATCTAATGGTAAAGGCTACATTGTAACCAATAATCACGTGGTTTCTGGAAGTGATGAAATCCAAGTTATTTTAAGTGATGGTAAAAAGGTAACGGCTAAAAAAGTCGGAACTGATGCAGAAACAGACTTGGCCGTCTTAACTATTGATGGTAAATATGTTACTCAAACTGCCCAATTTGGCTCTTCTAAGAACTTAGAGCCAGGTCAACAAGTAATTGCTGTTGGTTCTCCACTTGGGAGCGAATATGCAACTAGTGTAACCCAAGGTATTATTTCTGCTAAGAATAGAACAGTAGATGTAACTAATTCATCTGGCCAAGTAATTAACCAGGCAACCGTTATTCAGACTGATGCAGCTATTAACCCTGGTAATTCAGGTGGTCCATTAGTTAATATGTCTGGTCAAGTAATTGGTATTAACTCAATGAAATTGTCCTCTTCTAGTGATGGGACTGCCGTTGAAGGAATGGGCTTTGCAATTCCTAGTGATGAAGTTGTTTCAATTATTAATCAATTGGTTAAGAATGGTAAAATTACGCGTCCTAAATTAGGCGTAAGAATTGTATCCGTTGATGAATTAACAGAATATGGCCGCAAGAAACTTGGTTTGCCTGACAGTGTTAAGTCTGGTGTCTATGTTGCTAGTGTGACCAAGAATGGTAGCGCAGAGAAGGCTGGTATCAAGGCTCGTGATGTAATTACTAAGATTGATGGCAAAGATGTGGATAGCGTTGTTTCACTACATACAGCTCTTTATGCACATAAGATTGGCGATACAGTAACCCTTCAGGTGGTTAGAGATGGAAAATCACAGTACATCAAAGTTACCTTAAGTTAATTGAGTATTATTAAATAGAGATAAAAAAGCTATGACTATACGATTTGTAAGCGGTAATCATAGCTTTTTCTTAATATTTAAAGTGTGAAACCTAATAAAGTTCGCATTTTAAAATTGTCAAGATCTTAGAATTATCGAATGGATTGTGGGAAAATGTGGAAAACTCTGTGGATTGTGCATAAGTTGGCGATAATAAAAATAAAAATGTGGAAAACTTGTGAATTATGTGTAAATAAAGTCCTGATTTTATAAAAGTTGAACGGCTGTTCAAGCCTAGTCTGTAAGGGATAGAGGGAAAAGTTTGGAAAATTAATCAAATTTATAAAAATGTGGAATAAATTTTGTAAAAAAGTTATCCACTTTTTTATAAACCACAATTTGTTGAGAAGTAATTGAGAGAACCACTAAATATAGTTTTTAGTAATCCACAACCAGGGGAAAACTCATGTGGATGCTATGTCAATTAGGGGATAAAATAAAAATCTAGATGTGTGAAAGGGATAAATTAGCATGAATATAAAAATTGTCTGTGTAGGGAAATTAAAGGAAAAGTACTTTAAAGATGGAATTGCAGAATATGTAAAGAGAATGAGTCGTTTTGCAAAAGTAAAAATAGTTCAAGTTCCAGATGAAAAAGCCCCCGAAAAACTAAGTCCTGCTGAAATGGAACAGGTCAAAGAAATCGAGGGAAAAAGAATTTTAGATAAGATAAAAGATAAAGAATATGTTTATGTAACTGCGATTAAGGGGAAAGAAAGAACTAGCGAGGCTTTTGCGAAAGAGCTATCGAATTTAACTACTTATGGGCATTCTGACATTACCTTTGTTATTGGAGGAAGTCTCGGTACAAGTGACGCGGTAAATAAGCGAGCAGATGATTTAATCAGTTTTGGTAAATTTACAATGCCTCATCAATTAATGCGCTTGGTTTTAATTGAACAAATTTACCGTGCATTTATGATTAATAGCGGCAGTCCATACCATAAATAATTATTTGAGAAGAAACAAGATTGGTTGAAGTAGTACTATGATGCTACTAAAAATAAGCCAATCTTTTTTTGTTAAGGCGATCGGAACAATTACACTCCTTTCTTTGCCTTCACGATAGCCATGTGAAATCATTCCATCAGCTAAACTATTAGACCAAGAAATTGCGGCTAAAATTGCTTTAAAATATAAGGCCGGTGAGTAGAAAGATAAGTGGTAGTGTCTCATATCCCCAACTAGGCGGATTCTATTTACTTCGGCATGAATTTTGGGAATAACATTAAAGGCAGCTAGAGTTCCATAAGCAAACTTACTAGGTAATTTAAAATTTTGTTCTAGTGAACGAGCTAGAGCAAGAAAAGAAGTCGTTTCAGTGAAAGCGGCTCCTAAAAAGACATAGGCGTAAATTCTCGTAAATAAGACACAAGCTTTATAAAGACTACGGCTAGGAGTGAAGTAGTAAATTGTAATAAAAACTACGGAAGCTGCGAATAAAGGAATGATAAATAATAAAAACAGCTTCTTAAGGTTAATGTGCTTAAACAGAAGATAGAGAAGGCAAGCCCCAATGATAATGAGGTTTGCTCCTAAATTAGGCACAAGTGATATTTCCAGAGAAATAATTAAGATTAAAAATAATTTTAGTCCGGGATTCATTTTATTTACCTCTATTTAGCGTAGAAAAGTTGTTGGCCTTTTAAAACAAGATGATAGTCACATAGATTTTGAATCTGATCGAGCTGGTGACTAATTACGATTAAGCTATGCTTTTCATCTAAGAAGTAGTTCTTTAGTAAAAAAATGACTTCTGAGACGCTTTTTTGATCTAAACCACTAAATGGTTCATCTAGTAATAAAACGTCCGGATAGGCCATTAACATGACGAGAATTTGAAGCTTCCTTTTTTGACCACCAGAGAGAGAATAAACAACTTGTTCATCCATATTTTCTAAATTGAGTTTAGTTAGGATAGACTGAAGCTTAGACTCATTGAGAGAAGGATTTTGATTGTATTTTAAGCTAAAATCTAATTCTTCTTTTACCGTAACATTTAAGAATTGATCGTCTGGATTTTGAAAAATTTGTCCTACTTTTGACAAATAAGGCCGGCGACGCCATTTTTTAACCTCTTTATCTTTAAAGAGTAGTTCTCCCTGATAAGTAATAACCTTGCTTAAGGCCTTAAATAAAGAAGTTTTACCACTACCATTCTCTCCAGTTAGGAGGGTTGCTTTTCCAGAATAGATTTTTAAATTAGTTGAAGAAAGTAACTCTTTTTCTGGGAATGATAGGGAAAAAGAATTAAAAGAATATACTGATTCTTGATTTGTATGAGGAAGAGAAAAATTGGTTACTACTTCTTCTTGAGAAGGTAGAGGAGTAGTTTGAATTCTTTGATTTTTGATAGCAAAAACTTTGGGATCAATTTTTTCATAATTAGCAAAGTTATGATCACTAATCAAAATCGTTTTACCTTCTTGATGGAGTGAATCTAAACAGTTAAGCAGAAAATTTCGATTATGAGAGTCGCAATTAGCAAATGGCTCATCTAATAAGAAGAGGTCACTTTGCATTGCAATTAAGACGGCTAAGGCTACACGCTGCTTTTCACCGCCTGAGAGATGAAGGAAGGGACAGTCTAACAAATGCGAAATATTCGTTTTATGGCTAACTTCATCGATAATCTTTTGAGCAGTAACTCGATCAATTAGTTTATTTTCTAAAGCAAAAATTAATTCTGCTCTTGGAGTTGCCATCGTGAATTGACGATTAGGGTCTTGAAAGACCATCCCCCAATTAGTAAATGGCTGATTTAAAGAGCCAGTAGTAATTTTGCTGTTAGAAGTAGGTTCAAGACCAGCAACTAATTTTAAAAGGGTAGATTTTCCGCTGCCACTTGGACCAGTTAATAAGGCAAAATCGCCTTGGTTAATAGTAAAATCTAAATTCTTAAAAATTAATTTGTATTGGTATTGAAAGGAAAGTTGGTTAATTTTGATTTGTTTGGATGACATGGGCTTTTTCTAGAAGGTTTACGATTAATTTTACTAATACACAGGTAAATAGGAGCATGGAGATCCAGCGAACTACAAAGTAGAGAATCATATTAAAGGTTGAAAAAAAGCTATAGCCGTTTTTTATGAAATCGTACAAATAAGTGACAATAGTCGTGGTTGTAGCAGATAAGAAAAGAGTAAACCAATCGTATCGACGGTAGCTAGTAAAGGTAAAACCTAATTCACTACCTAGCCCTTGAACAGCACCAGAAATTAAATTAACAGCTCCCCACTGTTCTCCGGCAATCAATTCAACGCAGGAACCTAAGAACTCTCCTAAGAAAGCAGAGCCAGGAATGCGAACAAGAAAGCCGGCTAATGGTCCTGCCATACACCAGATTCCCATCATAATATCATTTGCTAACATCCCATAGCCAATTGGAGTTAGGAGAGCGGTTAGAGCATTATAGAGGCCGTCACTAGCTAAATAAATAAAACCAAAAATAATAGCAATTAAGGCAATTAAGATGATATCTCTTACATGTAATTTTTTCATTTTTTCCTCCAAAAAATAAAAAGCCACCTCAAAGAGGTGACTTAAATAAAAGTCTAAAAATAGTCATTTTCCCTACGCTGATATTAATCAAACAGGTTCAATGGGTATATTCTCAGCCCGATAGGCACCCCAGATGTATTTACAGTTTAAGCTTACGCTTAATAAGACTAAAAGACAATTAAAAATAATAAAAAGGTTATAATTAAAACAGAATAGAATCAAAGGGGACTGATTGAGATGGCAACAGCGACATTAAAAAATTATTTATTAAGTTTAATGCAAAATAATCAAGCTAGTGAAGTAGAGCTTCGAACCCAGAATTTTTTGTCCTACCGTCTTTATTTAGAGGGAATGCATTATGACTTTATTGAATATCAGTCCGGAAGCAATCAAGTGCTATATTGTCTTACTGGTAAATGCGAGGTAAAGATAGGAACGCAAAGCTTTTATTTAACAAGTGGAAACATCTTATTAATTGAAAAAGATAGCGCTTATGCAATCAAGCTTAGTGACAAGAATACAGTAATTATAAAATTTAAGCTGAGTAGCGATTTTTCATGGGATGAGCAAATAGAAAACGTAACAATTGATACTCCCACTGAAGAGAAACTAAGCACCCTATTTTTAAAGAATTTATCTCAGGATAAAGCCTTTTTATTTACAACGACGTCAGTAATGTGGAGTAGCCAAAGTATCAGAGAGATAGTGCAAGATGATCTTAATCATGCGGCATTTAATAGCACAATCGGATTAGAGTTACTTAAAGTAGTGATTTTGCGCAATTTACGTGAGCAGAACTTTAAATTGAGTGAAAAAAGAGAAAATAAGTTTAAGGATGAGACGTTAGATCAGTACATTGACCAGCACTATAATGACATTACGCTAGCAGAAGCGGCTGAATATTTTGGTTTTAATCGAAATTACTTCTCTACAATGGTAAAAGAAAAAACTGGTAAGAGTTTTGTGGAACATGTTGACGATAGGCGCATGAGAGAGGCTAGAAGATTACTCGCTAAGCCAAATGTATCGTTAAAAGACATAATTGAAACTATTGGTTATTCAAGTAAGTCATTTTTCTATAAAAAATTTAAGCATTATTATGGGATGACGCCAGCAGAAATGAGAAAGAGATTATTTAGAGAAGCTCATATTAATTTGAAATAGGTATATAAAAAGGGATGCAATTGCATCCCTTTTATTACATATTTTTTAATCTCTTAATTCGATCCGCAGTAGGCGGGTGAGTATCAAAGAGTGAGCTTAACCCACGATTATGAAGTGGATTTTCAATGTAGAGCCCAGCACTTGATGGATCTGGATCTTTCATTGGCTCACTGTTAGAAATCTTCTCTAGGGCTGAAATTAGGCCTTGTGGATTTCTAGTAAGTTCTACTGAGCCCGCATCAGCCAGGTATTCTCGATTACGAGACAGAGCCATTTGGGCAAGCCCTGCAGCAAGTGGACCTAAAATTAAGGTAAAAACAATTGCTACTACCTTAAAAATTGCTTCTAAAGGACTTGAGTCTCGGTCATCGCGGTCTGAATTACCGCCCCACCACCAAATGCGAGAAGCGAAGTTAGAAATAAAAGAAATTACTGCCGCTAGTGCAACGCCAATAGTTGAAATTAAGATATCATAATTTCTAATATGAGAAATTTCATGGCCTAAAACGCCCTCTAACTCACTTCTATTTAATCGTTCTCGTAAGCCAGTTGTAACGGCAACGTAGCTATGCTTAGGATCTCGTCCAGTCGCAAAAGCATTCGGGCTCGGATCATCAATAATAAAGACTCTTGGCATCGGAACTTGTCCAGCCAGAGCCATATCTTCAACAATGTGCCAAAGTTCTGGATCATCTTCTTCATGAATCTCTCGGCCGTGATTCATGCTCATCACTAGGTTTCCAGGATTTTGAAGAATAATAAAAAGATAAATTAAACTACCAATAAGAGCAATGGCGATTCCGGAAAAAGGTTCGCCATTAATTAAGTATCCTAACCCACCACCAACAAGAGCTAGAATAATAACGAATATAACAAGCAAAAATGCTGTTTTACGCTTATTGCGTGCTATTTGTTGATAGAGCATTAATTAACCTAAAATTTAACTTGAGGAACGGCCTTTTCTTCAGTTGGTGTTTGAAGATAGTCCAATTTCTTAAAGCCATGCATCTTAGCTACTAAGTTAGATGGAAAAGTTAGTAACTTCTCATTAAACATAGCAACTGTTGAGTTATAAAGTTGACGTGAGTAGGCAATCTTATTTTCGGTGTTAGTAAGTTCTTCTTGGAGTGCTAAGAAGTTTTGGTTGGCTTTTAAGTCAGGATAATTTTCAGCTAAAGCAAAAATACTCTTCAACGAATCAGTAATTTGATTAGAAAGTTTATTAGCTTCTTCGTGATCAGAAGCTGGAAGGTTTACTAATTGGTTTCTTAATGAAACTACGTTTTCTAAAGTGCCGCTTTCGTGTTTAGCATAACCCTTAACTGTTTCAACTAAGTTAGGAATTAAGTCATTACGACGCTTCAATTGAACATCAATTTGGCTCCAAGCTTCATCGGCATGCACCTTAGCTTTTTGTAAGCCGTTATAGATGCCAATATAAATAGCTACCAATAAAATTAAAATAATGATAATAATCCAGGTTAAACTCATAAACTGAATCCTTTCTCTATATCATAAATATTAAGCTAAAAATGTTAGGAATATTGTACCAAATAACAGAAAATTAGAACATAAAAAAAGCACAGTTTTGTGCTTTTTTACGATATCTAAATAACAAAGTCTAAGACGATCCATCCAAGGATTGTCAAAAGAATCAAACCAGCAAATTCGAGAACTGAAAATATCCAGAAGAATTTGCGCTTTGATACTGTTCCGTTTTCAACGAAACTTTTGAAAACAAGCATGTTAGCCATTGATCCAACAAGTGAACCAAATCCTCCAATATTTGAACCCAAGAATAAGGCTTCAGCATAATTAGTAAATTTACCAATTAGGATGGTTGAAGGAACATTAGAAATAAACTGACTTGAAATGATTGAAGTTAAGAAGACAGAATGTTCAGAGAACATGGTCTTTGAAATAAGTGTAACGATAAATGGTATTTGCTGGATATCACTAATAAAAATAAAGAAGCATGTGAAAGTTAAGAGTAAAGCATAATCCACGTGTAACATAATTGAAGGATTAATAATAAGAGCCAAAATTACGGCAACAATTGCTGGAACATATGCTGGAACAATATTAAAAACACCAAAGAAGAAGAAAATTGAAACAGCAATAGTCAAAACCATCGGTCTGACACTAATCCTAATATCTTCTAAAGGTACTGTAGGAATCGGTTTATCTTTAACAAAAAAGATGAACAATAAAACGATAATTAAACTGACCAGCAATAATGGAAGTGACCAACTAAAAAATTTAAGTGGTGAAACGTTATAGCTATTAACTACAAAAATATTGTGAGGATTACCCCATGGGGTAAAAGCAGCTCCAATATTTGCTCCCATCCCAATTAAGGTGACAGGCAGTATTTCAGGTAAATTGTGGCGTTTAGCAATTGTTAAATACAATGGTATAAGAGTTAAAACAGTTATATCATTAGTTAAGAACATTGCGGATACAATTGATAAGATTGTAAAAATTGCAGTTAATCTTCTTGTACTTCTAGCGCTAGCTGTGAGCTTATAAGCTAATACATCCAAAACGTGTAAGTAAGAAAAAATTTGGATAATAGTTAGCATCGCTAAAATTGAGTATAGTGTGTGGAAGTTAATATCTTCAATCCGTGGTCGGGCGAAGAATAAGCTTATGATCGTTATGACAACCGTAATTTGTAAAATACGGTCTTTAGCAATATTTTTGATGACGGTCATTAATGTCCCCTCTTAAAATTAAATCAACACTACTATTCTGAACTCTTTAGCGTAAGTTCGCAACGCTTTTTTCGGATTAAACTTTCCTATTAATATTTATTTTGAGCATTTTATTAGGTGAAGAAGAAAGAGAAGTGCTATATTTAAGTTAGTAGATAAGATAGGAGGAATAGATTATGCTTGATTCAAAAAATATTGAACTAAAAATAAAAGATGGTGCTAAAGAGGCCTTAGAAAAGAAGATTAAACCGGGACAAGTTGTTTTATTAGCCTTAAATGATGGCTCAAATGGTTATTCTAAATTAGGTGGGACTTGTACAATCGGTGCTAATTTTCAGCTTGTTTTATTAGATCATGAGGATCCGGATTTTTCTATTAAAATTAAAAATAATATGGACTTAAATATGTATACATCTGATAAAGAATTAGCATTTTTAGAGGATGGATTAGTCCTTAACGCTCGTGATGCTGTTCTATCTTTATCTTCAAATGAAGGGATTATTGATGGCGGAGTTACCATTTCTGAATTTAAAGGTGAAAAATTATCTGCAGATGAGATAAAAAAATTAGGTGGAAAGATCTGCTAGGTATTGAAGTGACGTGCTTCTTCGTGGTATGATAATAAAAGATTTTCGAAAATTTTATTTGAGAGGAAGTATAGATCTATGCGTAAAGGTGAAAACTACAACACAGGTGTTACACCAAACTTAAGACCTAAGAACAAGAAGAATTCTAAGGCTCGTGTTAAGAGAGCTGCTGAAGTAGTTGCTTTCTTAAACAAAGCTGCTAAAGACGAAAACAAGTAATTAAATTTACTACTCAATAAAAGGAGAGACGCTATTTAGCGTCTCTCCTTTTTTGTATCATTATATAAATCGAAATTAATATAATAACATTTCATTATATTTGAAATTATATTTGAAATTATATTACTATATAAATTGTCTTATAGAGGACAAAGTAATAAAGCGTAGGATATAAATTTTAAAATGAATAACATTTCGATAAAAGGACTAGAATTAAAAGCAATTTTCGCCCTTATTTTGCCGTCTCTTTTTTTAGGAGTAGCAGATAATTTTTCAGATAATGTTTTTTGGGGAGTTGCGATGCTTCTGGTATTAGGCGCACTTGTTGGCCTAATTTTGCCAAATATTGTTAGTACGTGGCTTATTTTAATTTTAACTGCATTGGGAATCAGTGGCTTAACCCTTGGCTATGTGAGATTAGATATTTATGCTAAGACAATGTTATTGCTTTCGTTTCCAATAGAAGCCTATCTAGCGAGTCAGTTGAGAGAATGCATTTTTAGGTGGAGTATCTATAAGAAAAATGAAGCTAGTGTTTATCGCTATATTACCCACTACGATCAAAATGTAAAACTGCAAACGACCTATAACGCACAGAAGCTATACCAGAAGATAAGTAGAATATTAAGAGAGAAAAGCTATTTACCTTTGTGGGGTGACTTTACCATCATTAAATGGGAGCATGAGCAACAGTTTGCTCAGTTCAATTTAGAAGAGCACAGTCAAATTTTGAAACAAATAGCTAAAGTGCTTAAAAAGAGCATATTAGTTGATGAGAATTTATATTACCTGGGAAATGGTGAATTTTTAATTATTTCTAATACAATTGCACCTGGAACTTTGATGGTTTTGAATGATGAATTAAAAGCAGAACTTCGAGCTTTAAAATATGAAGACTATCACCCAGCATTTAAAATGGCTACTCAGCATATTGTTGAGGAAGATTTGATATTATACCCAGATCTTGATGCAATTCTTAAACATTTAAAACGAAAACTTGAAACAGATTTAGTTGTTGAATATTTAAAGGGAGCAGAAGCATGATAGACGTTTTCTTTATTTTGGCGATTTTAGTTACATTAATATTTTTAATTGCGCTTTTTGCTATGATTTATAGTGTTTGGACGATTTATCATCAAACTGAACATACAGTCCTTCATTTAGGAAAGAATCATCATGTTAAATAATGTTTTAGCATTTTCAACTTTAGTATCTATTTGGTTTTCTCTTTTAGCGTCACTAGTAACGCTTTATGGTGCGATTCGTTTTTGGATTAAACATAGTAAAAAGATTGTTTTTATTACCCCCCTAAAACGCTACCCTACGATTACGATTGTAGTACCAGCCCATAATGAAGAGCTTGTAATTGCTAAAACGACAAAAGGAATCCTTGATTTAAACTATCCTGCTTCAAAAATAGAAGTACTTTTATATGCGGATAATTGTCAAGATAAGACAGCTGCGGAGATGCGGAAGGCAGTTGATATGCCTGAATATAGGTATCGAAACGTACAGATTATTGAAAGACAGGGTTCGGGAGGAAAAGCTGGGGTTTTGAATGATGCCTTAGAAATAGCTCAAGGAGAATATATCTGTGTCTATGATGCAGATGCATTACCAGAACAAAATGCCTTATATTTTTTAGTTAAAAAAGTTTTAGAAAATCCAAGTCGCTACATGGCCACCTTTGGAAGAAATAAAACACGTAATGCAAAGCAAAACTTTTTAACTAGATGTATCAATCAAGAAGTTATTGTCTCTCAACGTATTCAACATGTTGGGGTCTGGAATCTATTTAAAATTGGACGAATTCCAGGAACAAATTTCATCATTAATACCGAGTATGTAAGAAGTATTGGTGGTTGGCAACAGGGTGCTTTAACTGAAGATACAGAGATTTCTTTTCGGATTATGGAAGATGGATACTTGATTGCTTTGGCTTATAATTCAGAAGCGTTTGAACAAGAGCCTGAGCACTTACGTGATTATTATTATCAACGATTGCGCTGGGCAAAAGGTAACTATCAAGTTGTGATAAATAATTTTAAGCATTTATTTGATAGGAGTAATTGGCGGGTTAAATTAGAAACATTTTATTTAACCTGTATTTTCTTTTGGTTTAACTTAGCGGTTGTTCTTTCCGATATTATCTTCTTCGTAGATTTAGGATGTGTAGTAGCAAGATTTTTAAATCCTAAGATACCAATTATTTTCGCAATGGATTCCAATCTCTTACTGATGCAACTTTTATTAATTAATTGGTTACTGATGATTCTTTTATATGTAACTCAAATCAATCTGGCTTTAGCTACACAGTATGGACAAGCCACTAGTGATCAAATTTGGTTAGCATTGGGTTCGTATTTTACCTATTCACAGTTATTTATTGCTATTTCTATCCAAGCAGTTTGTTCAGTTATCGGGGATAAAATTTTTAAGCGAGACAGTAGTAAATGGGTAAAAACAAAGAGATTTGCAGATTAGGGATAGGGCATGAGAGTTAAAAATTTAATCTTGATTTTAGGTGTGATAGTAGCTTATTTAGGAATTATTGTATATGTAAGGATTAAGCAATGATCGCACGATAGAAAAAAGATACTATCAGGTTTGGCGAGAGGATTATATAAAAAATCAAAGTGAAAATGAGCAGTATGTTAACGCAGCTGGAAAAAATAAGACATCGTTTGCCTTGTCTGAAGCACAGGGATATGGAATGTTACTAGCTGTAAAGGCAGGACAGAAGCACTTAGGAAGCCAAACTGATTTTCAAAAATTGGATAATTATTATTTAAGGCATCGATTGTCTAATTCAAACTTAATGAGCTGGAGACAAGAAAATAAAAAGGGAAGCTTACAGGATAATCCAGTGAGTGCAAGTGACGGCGACATGATGATTGCCCAAGCATTGCTTGAAGCTGATAAAGTTTGGCCAGGACATGGATATAAAGCTCAAGCTTTTAAACTAATCAGTGATATCAAAAAGTTAGAAAGCAATCGTTCGGCTAAAATAATTACTGTAGGAAATTGGGCAAATAAGAAATCACATTTTTATAATGTAATGAGAACATCGGATGTAATGCCAGAAGCATTTGAAGAATTTTATCAAGCAACTGGAGACCACAGCTGGATAGAAATAAAATCACAGATGCTGACTTATTTACAACAGCTTAGCAGCCAACATAAAACAGGACTAGTTCCGGATTTTGCCTGGATTTCAAGGCAAAAACAGGCGTCTCCTGCTAAGGCTAATGATGTAGCAACTAAAGATGATGGTAATTACAGCGCCAATGCTTGCCGAGTTCCGATGCTCTTAGCAGCAAGTAATGATAAAGAAGCCAATAATATCGTAAAGAAAATGCTGAAGTTTTTTAAGCAAAAAGAAGAAATATCGAGTGGGTTTACCTTGAGTGGAAAACCCCTATATCCATATAAGTCTGCGAGCTTTAGTGCACCGATCTTTGTAGCCGCAAGTAAGTATTAAAATGAAGGATATGGTACTTTGGTAGAACATGAAAAATATATTTTTTCAAGACCGCTTCCTGCTAATAATTACTACGATGCAACATTGATTGTTTTAGCTG
Source organism: Lactobacillus sp. UMNPBX19 (assembly GCF_002553805.1). Lineage (NCBI taxonomy): Bacteria > Bacillati > Bacillota > Bacilli > Lactobacillales > Lactobacillaceae > Lactobacillus > Lactobacillus sp. UMNPBX19. The sequence continues at coordinate 86,795 of NZ_PCYR01000002.1, read as the reverse complement.
CTTTAAATACAAATGAGTTGACGGGATTAGAGAAATAGAGAAAGATTAAGGTGTTAAATCTTTCTCTATTTTTGATTTGCAAGAGTAGAGTGGTTTTGCTATGATAGTAGAAATTTTAGACATTTTTATATTTCTGGAAGGGGTAAGTTTTTATGGGATTAAATGCCTATATTCAAGGTTTTAATAGTTTAGAGTCGATTGACCGTGCACCAGGATATTTTAAATATCAACACCATTCTGTAGCTGATCATAGCTTTAGAACAGCAGAACTTGCTCAAATGATGGGAGATATCGAAGAAGTCATTGGTAAGCAAAAAGTAAATTGGAAAGCTCTTTATGAAAAGAGTCTTAACCATGATTATACTGAACGTTTTATTGGTGATATCAAGACACCGGTTAAGTATGCAACTCCACAATTACGTAAGATGATTGGGGATGTTGAAGAAACCATGACTGCTAAATTTATTAAGGATGAAATTCCAAAAGAATTTCAAAAAATTTATACAAAACGCCTATCTGAAGGAAAAGATGATACTTTAGAAGGTAAGATCTTATCTATTTGTGATAAGTTGGATTTACTTTATGAAGCTTATGGTGAAATTGAATTAGGAAATCCAAATCCTGTGTTCATGCAGATGTTTAAAGAAAGTCTTGAAACTATTAAAAAGTTTGATGATTTAACTTGTGTTCAATATTTTATTAAGAAAATTTTGCCAGATTTATTTAAGGGCGATTTTGCCGGTAAAGATAAAATGCAAAGAATTGCATTTAGTATTTTGTTAATGGGGGAAGAATAGGTTGAAATTACAGTGTGCATCCTGTGGTTTACGACTTGATAGTCTTCATTTTAAGCAAGAAGGGTTAATGAACCCTAAGTTGACAAGTATTTGTGATATTTGTTTAACAAGAAATTTGGATGCAGAGAACTATGAAAATCCGGTAGTTGAAAGTATTTCCCAGGTAATGCTTTATAGCTTTGTAGGAAAGAAAAATAATGGTCAGATTAAGCCGGATTCTTTAAAGCATTATATTGTAGACAATAATAATAGACGACAGTATGAGTCGTTCATTCAAGATTATGATGGCAATGAAGTTGCTTTGCAACAAATTTCACGTCGTGAGTTTAATTTAGCAATTATTAAAAGTGAAGATAATGAAATAGACTATGTTCCTGAGAATAATGTTGATTTTGCAGTAAATATGAAAAAGATGGGGATTGAAGTTGACTTTTCTTTAAATGAAGTTGACTTTGTAGATCGGGAACGAATTCGGCATAAGTATAATTATCGCTGTCAGTATTGCGGCCGACGGGGAACGAGTGTAGATCACAAAGATCCCGTTTCTTTATCACATGATAATTCCTTTGATAATTTAATTTTGTCGTGTAGTGAATGCAATAAGATTAAATCGAATATGCCATATCAATTATTTGTTAAATTGAACGATCAATTAACTATCGTAAATAAAAAGTTAGTTAAGTATGAAGATGCTTTATCTAATTTGAAGGAAGAGTTTCAAGCTGCTAAAAGAGACTTGGCTGGCAAGGTTCATTTAAAAGGAATTGTGAATGATCCGGAATTAAATGCAATTCGGAAGCAAAATAAAAAATTACAGGACGCGATTGATAGTTTGCAAAGTGACTATGGTGCCTTGCGTAATGAACGCAAAACATACTTTGATATTGGTTGGAAATTAGAAAAAGAGCGAGAAAATAGCGAAATTATTTAATTCTAATAAATACAAAAGGCTAGTATAACACTGATAGTGGAATACTAACCTTTCTAGATGATTAAAGTATTTTTTGAGAGCTTAATTAGTACTATTAAGTTTTCGGTAGCCAAAGTAGAATTGAAGACAAGCTAAAACTACGTTAAGCCAATTTAGCCATAAGAAACAATCAGCTAATCCACCGGAGTGAGCACCAGTACCTTAGTAAACCCAAAAACCAATAATCACTGCTGCTACATTAATCTAGGCAAAGGATTTTTGATATGATTGTTTGTTTAATACAAACCACATCCAAATAACATTTATAATAAACCAGATTACTAAAACCCAAAATACAAAATCAAACATTATGTATTTTCCTTTCTTTTACATTTAATAAAGTTTCAATTAGTATATTGGGACTTTTCGCTCTTTTCGGGAATAGTATGGATCGTAGAAATCATGATTTTAATAATTTATGCTTTGCTAAAAGGCTAAAGCTGAAAATAAATAGGTAGATAATAATATACTAATAAAAAGGCTGATATCTCAATGCTTATAACAAAGAGTATCAGCCTTTTTAAATTTATAGGGTAAAAGCAAATTCTGTATTATTTTGCTTAAAGTTCATTATTTCTGAAGTTACGTAGGAACTTCTTAGTCTTTTCTTCTTGGGGATCGTTAAAGATCTGTTGTGGTGTTCCTTGTTCAGTAATAACCCCATCACTCATGAAGACAACTTGATCAGATACATCACGAGCGAATCCCATTTCGTGAGTAACAATCACCATTGTTAGTCCAGTCTTAGCTAGTAGTTGCATGGTGTTAAGTACTTCACCAACCATTTCTGGGTCAAGGGCACTAGTAGGTTCATCAAAGAGCAGAACTTCTGGATCCATAGAAATTGCCCGAGCAATTGCTACACGTTGTTGTTGACCACCAGATAACTGGTGAGGTTTTGCAGTAAGAAATGGATACATTCCAACTTTCTTCAAGTTTTCAATAGCAACTTTTTTAGCTTCTTCTTTGGAGCGACCAAGAACCATTTCTTGGCCAATCATGCAGTTTTGGAGGACATTCTTATTGTTAAACAAGTTAAATTGCTGAAATACCATTCCGACCTTAGACCGGAAGGTATTACGATTAAAATGAGGATCAAGAATGTTTTCTCCATGGAAGAGAATTTTTCCATTACTTGGTTCTTCAAGAAGATTAATACATCTTAACATGGTTGATTTACCACCACCAGATGGACCAATAATGGTCATTACTTCTCCTTTGTTAATATTAAAAGAAATATCTTTTAATACTGTATGATCACCATATTTTTTTTGTAAATGTTGTACTTGTAAAATGTTTTCTTCGTTATTATTGTTCATGTTCAAATCCAGTCTCCTTTGGATCTTCTACTTGTAATTGGTTAGCCATTAAGTTGTAGTTCTTTGGACCTTCAAGTTTTCTTTCAATAAAATTAAATATTCTAGTAATTGAGAATGTCAAGATTAAGTAGATCATTGAAATAATGAAGTAAGTTTGGAAGAATTCGAAGGTTTGACTGGCAACGGTTGTACCAACAAAGAACAATTCTGAAACTGAAATAATACTTAATACTGAAGTATCCTTAATGTTAACAATAAATTCATTAGTAATTGATGGTAGAGAGTTTCTAATTGCTTGAGGTAAAATAATGTGCCACATTTGTTGAGAGTGGGTCATACCAAGAGCAGAAGCTGCTTCAAATTGTCCCTTAGGAGTTGCGTTAATACCACCACGGATAACTTCGGCTAGGTAAGCACCTGTGTTAATTGAAACAATAACTAAGGCAGCTAAGGTACGGTTTAGGTTAAGATGCCATAATTGAGCAATTCCGTAGTAAATAACAGCTGCTTGAACCATCATAGGAGTTCCACGGAATACTTCGATATAAACTGCTAAAAGCCAGTTAACAATCTTTAAACCCCATCTTTTACCAGTAGACTTAGGAGTTGGGATAGTTCTAACAATACCAACAAGTAAACCAATGAAGAAACCAGCGATAGTACCAACTAGGGCTAAAAGAAGGGTCATACCAACACCGCCAAGGATCATTGAACCGTAGCGACGCATAATTGACATAAACCAATTTTCCTTCTTACTGCTGCCTGCTTGAGGTTGTTCCTTAACAGCTTGGGCCATTAATTGGTCACGCTTTTTATTAGAAACACCTTTTAAGATACTGTTAACTTGATCTAATAATTCATTGTTACCTTTCTTAACACCAATTGAAGTAATTGAGTCATCATGACTAACTTTAAATCCTTGCATCTTGTTAAGGTTAACAGCAACAATGTTAGGGTTAACAGTCTTGTAACTTTGATATTCAATATCTTCAGCAACATAACCGTCAATAGTACCTGATTGTAAACTTTGACGCATTGCAGAAAAGCTTCTCATTGCAGGTTCACGCTTAGCACCATGTAATTGCTTGATTAAGTCGTAGTGAAGAGTACCTTGTTGAGCAGTTAATTTAGCTCCCTTAAAGTCATTTAAGCCTTTTGCTTGAGCAAATTTCCCATCTTTGTTGGTAATTACTACGAAAGTACTTTTTCTATAAGGTTCAGAGAAATTGATAGCCTTTCTACGTTCAGCAGTAGGAGACATACCAGCGATAATTAAATCAATCTTTCCAGAAGTTAAGGCTGGTAATAATCCATCCCATTCGGTTTTTTCTACTACTACTTTACGATGAAGCTTTTTACCAATGATTTTTGCAATTTGGACATCATATCCGTTTGCATATTGCTTAGATCCATCAATTGGAACCGCACCATTTGCATCAGTTGTTTGAGTCCAATTGTATGGTGGATAGTTAGCTTCCATACCGATTTTTAGGGGTGCTTCTTTTTTAGCCGCTTCGGTTTGAGTAGAATTAAAGCTAAAACCGATAACTAAACTTAAAATTAGGGCTAATAAAGCACCAAACCATCTTATTTTTGACTTCACTTTGAAATACCTCCAAAAATTATTTCAAATAAAGCCAATACAATAAAAGCGTAAATAAAAAGCCTCGTTGTTTGCCAAAAACAACGAGGCTTGAAAATCATCAGTAATTAAACCAAATCATATAGCGCTCCCTGGGAACGACCAGGACAGTATGTAAGATATTCTCTTACATCCCAACAAATTAACTTCACGAAAGAAAATTTGTTTCGGCGGTAATCCTAAAATATACTCTCACTGTATTCGCGTACTCAAGTAGATTCTGTGATTATCGCAACCTCTATTGCATTGGGGATTTATTTAACTGATGAAAAGATTAAACGATTTTTAATCTTTTGTCAAATAAATCCGTGATTTTTTTTGATGTCTTTTTTCTTAATGTCTGAAACATAAGGATTACCGCTAACGATGAATCTTAATTTCTTCTGAGCCCATTCAGGATCTGATTGATTAATTCCTACTCTTGGAAGGGCAACAATTTCTTCTATTTCGCGTTTGTGATCGATATCAATATCAAAAGGCGAATCGGCCAAATCAACCAAATCCCATTTACGACTAGTAATCCCTAAGGCTTGCATCATTTTTCCAGGTCCATTAGTCAAAAGCGGCCCCGTTTTACCGCTACGGTTTTTAATCATCGTGTCAATTCCTGTTAGAGGATCGATAGCTCTGATTAATACTCCTTGCGGTTCACCTTCTTCTTGACAAGAAACGTCAAAGAAAAAATATTGCCTTTGGGAATAGATATATAAACTGCCACCCGGACGATATAAGCCCTCATTTGCAGGAGTACGTCTGCCACCATAAGAATGAGCAGCTCGGTCTTTTATACCGACATAAGCTTCTGCTTCAACAATAGTACCAGATAAAATTTCTTTTCCGTTATTGTAAGACAAGGATCTACCTAGTAGGTCTTTACTGATTTCACTTGTAGAACGATTAGTGAAAAATTCTGTGTAATTCATATCAATTTTTCTTTCTAAAAAAGTTGTACACTCATATTTGAAGGGAAATACTAGCAGAGAGTGAGGAATGTAACCATGAATGAAATAAAGGTAGTTAGAATATATGACCATGAACAACCAGCTGGTTATCGAATTTTAGTAGATCGATTATGGCCTAGAGGAATGAGCAAGGTAAAGGCTCATTTGGATGAATGGGATAAAGAAATTGGGCCGACTAATGATTTGAGAAAATGGTTCAATCATGAAGATAATAAATATCCTGAATTCAAGTCTAAGTATATAGCGCAATTGAAAGCTAATCCAGCAACAGCAGCTTTTATTAAAGACATAAAAGAAAAACTAGCCAAAGAAAATGTTCTTTTCCTATATGGAGCTAAAAATAAAAAGTACAACCAAGCAGTTGTACTTAAGGAATTTATTGATCAACAATTAAGTTAAGGCATTTTCTTGCCATGTACATTTTGTCGTACATAGTGAAAAATAATTGTTAAAATAACCGTGCCAAATACAATACCAGCAAAGATTGCATCAGGTAATTTGAAGTTTAATGGTGGTAATGAAATAAGCAATTTAATCGCAATAATTGAGATTAAGACATAGGCCATAGTTTGAAGCTCTGGAATAATTTCCATTAACTTAATAATAATTTCGGCTACGCCACGCATGCATAAAATTCCAATCATTCCACCAACCAGAACTACTACTGGGTTATTTGACATGGCTAAGGCAGCTAAAACCGAATCAATTGAGAAAACAATATCCATTGACTCAATTGAGATCACAGTTCTCCAAAATAAGGAAAGACGGTGCTTTCTTTTTTTGGAGTTCTTTTTCTTATGATTTTCTTTCTTAGCCTCTTCTTTTTTAGCAACTAGTTCAGGGTGCCGAACGTCATAGAAGTACTTGTAAACTAAGTAAAGTAAATATAAGCCCCCTAATAACTTAATTTCCCAGAAATTAATTAAGTAAGTACCAATTCCGATTACAATGAAACGAAATAAATAGGCTCCCCATAAACCATAAACTAGGGATTTTCTCTGTTCATCTTTAGTAGGCAATACCTGTGTTTGAGCGGCTAAGACAACGGCATTATCAACGGAAAGTAAGCATTCCATCAAAATTAGGGTAAGAATCATCATCCAATCTTGACCACTAGTTAAGACGTGAGCCCAATTATTAGCATCAAAAAAAGGTTGATAAAGTTTAATTATCTGCATTTAAATAGCCTTCTTCGAGATTTATTAAACGTTGTTTTTCTTTCTCTCCCATTCTATAACTTCCTACCTTATCTGGAGCTAAAACGACACGATGACTTGGGATAAAAATTAAAGATGGGTTTAAAGCTACTGCATGGGCAACTGATCGAACTGAAGTAGAACCATTGATGGAAGCTGCTAGGTCACGATAGGAAATAGTAGTCCCATATGGAATATTTTCAATCGTTTTTACAACCTTATTTTGAAATGGCGTCCCAAAACTTGAATAATCAATTGGAACAGTAAAAGAACGGCGCTTGCCAGCAAAGTATTCTTTTAATTGTTGAACATAAGGAGCAAGTTTTTCTGAGTCTTGAATCAAAATATGATTAGGATAGAATCCCAAAATGGATGCTTCAATGTTACTATTCTTTGATCCAACAAATGCTAATCCCAAGTTGCTAATGACTAGTTCATAGATCCATGGTTTAATTTCAACAAAATCATAATAGAAAACTTTTGCTTGGGCAAGTGGCATTTAATTCTAACCTTTCTTTTAATTGATATATTAACTGTACCTTATATTGTACAACAAAAAATAACATAAGGAGGAGGGAAACAAATTAAATAAAATGTTAGTTAAAATGATAGCGGTTATATATATAATTTGTCAAATACTTTTTCAGCATTAAAAATAATTGTGGAAACGTCTCTGGGAGCTGGTACGGGAGTGTTGTTGACTACCCAAATTTTGGCATTAGCTTGCCGATAGGCGAGAAGTTGGGCAAAAGGATAAACAACAAAACTTGTTCCAGCAATAATAACTAAATCGCTATCATGAATCTTTTCAACAGATTTTGTGAGAATTTTTTCGTTAATTGGTTCACCGTATAAAACAATCCTGGGACGAATAATTCCCTGATCTTTTTCATGAAGATATGATTTTTTGTAGTTGTCATATGAAATTTTTTCATGACATTTAGTACAGTAGATATTATAAAGATCACCGTGAAATTCTATGACGTGTTTATTGCCAGCTTTTTTATCTAAACCATCTACATTTTGAGTAATTAAAGTTCCATTTTTATTGCAACTAGCAGCAATTTTTTGATGAATAATATTAGGTTTTGCATCTGGAAAATACATATTTCCCATTACGAAGTGATGGAATTTAGCTGGTTGATGAAAAAGAGTTTCTTCACTTAAAATTTGTTCTGGGCTTTCCGAAATCCCATTGTAAATTCCATTTTTTGAACGATAGTCAGGGATATGCGACGGAGTTGAAACGCCTGCACCCGTTAAGTAGGTAATATGATTAGCTGCATTAAGATCAGCTTGAAGTGCAGCAATTTGCTTATCTACATTCATAATTAAAACCTCCTACTATTATTAATTTTCAGCTAAGTCAATTATAGAATGCTGAGAGAAAAAGTGGTATTTGTTATAATTAAAGTAAGATTTTTAACGTTAATAAATACTTTTAGAAGGAAAATTATGTCACTTTTATATATTTCTTTTGATATTTTGCTGATTGGCTATATTTTTTATAGCTGGTATTGGCAAGCAAACATTGATTATAAGGCCCGCTTTAGAAGTTCCTCAGTTATCTGGGCTCTAATTTTTTTACTAATCGGTTTTTATTTAGATTATTTCACTGATCCAACAGTTCTTATGAATGTTTTTATTGCTACATTTTTACTAATGAGCATAATTGATGGTGTTAGTGGGCTAGCTAAGAAGCGTCTAGTTGTAAGTGGATATTTTAAGCGAACAGTTAAGTATAGCGATATTGCTCACGTTACATTAATTACAGTTCCCAATCCTAAAAAGCCAACTGTAATGGCCATCTTTCAAACTAATAATCGTCAGGCTTACTATCTTAGATTCTCACAGCAGGTTAGTGATGTGATTGTTAATATCAGAAAATATCTCGGCTCAAATGTTGGAATAGAAGTCCAATCAATGATGTAAATTTAATAAAAAAGGGTAGATCTCTAAGTACTCATATTGCGAGTAAGGAGGATCTATCCTTTTTATTTTATAGAATGGGAGAAAGTAATCTAGAAAAAGCTTGTTTAAATCGAAGATAACGCGACCAATTATCGGTAATTTCTAAAGTCAATTCTGTACATTTAGCTAAATCTTTTTCAAAAATATGATTTAATTCCCGGGTAATATTTTTATCGTAGAAGACTGCATCAGTCTCAAAGTTTAAGCTATATGACCGAAAGTCTTGATTCATTGATCCAACTGCAGCAAAGCGATCATCAACCATGACGGTTTTTGCGTGAATAAAACCATTGTCATAAACGTAGATCTTTATTCCTTCATGGAGCAGGTAATTTGCGTACCACTGTGTAGCGCGGTAAATAAAGGGATGATCAGGCATTGAAGGAATCATGATACGCACGTCAACGCCTGAATGAGCCGCAATAACCCAAGTGGCAATCATTGGATCGTCTGGAACAAGATAGGGTGTTTGAATCCAGAGTGTTTTTCTAGCCATCATCATCATTCTAATCATGCCATTACGTAAATATGGCGTAGAAGTATCAGGACCATCTGAAACAATTTGAGTTGCAACATCATCTTCTGTTAGCTGATTTTCTTCAATTTTTGGAAATAGTTTTTCATTAAATGAAATTGTCTGATTTTTATCAGTAATTGAAGCATTCCAATCCATTACAAAACGCTCTTGCAGGAGGAGAGAGGCAGAGCCCACTATTCTAAGATGAGTGTCACGCCAGTAACCAAATTTTTTGCTTTTACTGACATATTGGTCGCCAACATTAAAGCCGCCCGTCCAAGATATTCGCCCATCTATAACGACAATTTTACGGTGAAGGTGATAATTCATCCGATACTTTTTAATCATGTTTTGAGATGTGATAAAGGCTACAACTTCACCGCCCAAATCAGTTAAAGGTTTAAACCAAGTCTTTGAAGCTCCAGAAGAACCCCAAGGATCATAGATAAGTCTTACCTTAACACCTTCGCGAGCTTTTTTGATTAATAAATTAAGAAATTTATTACCTAAATCATCATTCATGAAGGAATAATATTCAACATTAACTGTTTCTTGAGCTTGTTCGATGTCTTTAAAAAGAGCTTCAAACTTCTTTTCGCCATCAGTATAAAAACTAATTTTGTTGTTTTTAGAAAGGGGGGAATCGTGTTTAAAGTTAAAGTAATCAATTAAAATTTTGGCTTCTTTAGAAGTGTCTGTTGATCCAGTGGATTTAGGAACACGTGGGATCATCTTATTTACTTTGTTTAAACCAATATGGTTTTGATTGTTAATGGCAAAAAGATTTTCTTGTGATAATCCACGTCCAATAAAACCATATAAAATAAAGCCTAAAATTGGAAAAATTAGTAAAATAATTAACCATGCCCAAGAAGTAGCGACAGATCTTTTTCGGTGGAATACAACATAGAAGGTTAAGATTGTGTTGACAGCCCAAAGAAGTGCCCAAAATTCATTCGAAAAAATAGGTATCCCTCCCAACTAATTAATTATTATCGTTGTTATGGCCTCCAAAAATGAGTAGAAGTCTAAACAATTGTAACATGCTTGTTAAAACGGCTGCGACATATGTTAAAGCTGCTGCAAATAAGACTTTACGGGCCATTGGCATTTCTTGTGGGGATAAAATAGCCCCATTATTTAGCATCCGCAAAGCACGATGAGAAGCATTAAATTCAACCGGTAATGTTACTACTTGGAAAAGCAGAACTAAGGCAAAGCACCAAATACCAATTTTAATTAGGGTTTGGTTCATTCCTAAGACTAATCCTAAAAGAATTAGTGGCATTGATAAATTGGAACCAAGAGAAACAATTGGCACTAATGCGGAACGCATTCTCATTGGGGCATAATCACTAGCGTCTTGCAAGGCATGGCCAACTTCGTGCGCTGCAACGCCAACCGCCGCAATTGAAGAGGAATTATAGACTGATTGTGAAAGACTTAGAACTTTATTGGTGGGATTGTAGTTATCAGTCAACTTGCCGGCAACTTCACGAATTTCTACTTCGTATAGACCAGCTTGATCAAGAATATAACGGGCAGCGGCTTTACCAGTATAGTTTCCTTGATTTCGAACTTGATCATAACGATTAAAAGTTGAATTAACATTCATTGAGGCCCAGCCTGAAATTGCTACACCTAGAATAATCATCCAAAAATATGGGTCATAAAAAAATGGCATATAGTACATAATTATTTTCTTTCTTTATAAAATTAATCACTTAACTTCAAAAACTTGTTAATAATATTAATTACAAAAGGATTATCGTGTAAAACACTGTGCTCAGCGGCATCTCCCCTCACTTCTACTTCTTGAAAGGCATGAGCAACAGGAGCGAGAATGTAGCGAATCGATTTAGCAGAAACAACAGAAATAAACCGATCCGTATTAGTTTCATCTAAAATATTTCCATAAATATTTAAAACTGAAATATTGGGGTTAAAACGTCTCTGATTAAAAAGCATCCCCATATAGGACAGACTCATTAAAATGGGTCGCCCTTTTTCATTAAGACGATTGACGTTAGGCAAATCACCCAAATACATTACTCCATCAAAAGGTCCTGCAATCAAGGCACAGTGATCTAGATGTGGAAAATTTTTTCTTAAGCTAGTTTTCATTTCCGCTTTGATTACTGAAGGAGCTCCTAAGGAATGGGCGACAGCACTATATTTTTTAAAATGATATCTTTTACTTAAATAAGAAAGAGTTGCTCGAAGATAATAAGAACTAGCATAAACACCAGCAATTCGATCCTTAAAAATAAGTTGCACAATGGGCTGCTTATCTGCTGTCCAAGTTCCTTCTAAGATGAAATTACCAAATGGATCAATTGTAGCTTTAAGAAACTTATCAGTGCCTTTTGCCTCACAGGCAGCTTGAACCATTTTATTTGTCGTATAATCTCCTCCGCGAAAACCATGCACATAAAAAACAGGTATCTGCTCCATTGTTGAATCTACTTCTTCAGTAGTCGAGCTGTCTTCAACTTTTCTTTTGTGCATCCGTAGGAGCCAGCGAGTAGGGGTAAAAGTAGCCATTAAACCTAAAAAAGTCATTCGAGCAATGCTAGGCTCTTTGTTTTTATGCTTATTATTTTTTTCGACTTCTTCACTATATTTTTTCTGGATAAAAAACACTCTATTTCCTCCCTTCTTTCTTTGTAATTTTAGCGTTAAAATTATTCTAACATTTTATAGGTTAGAGCAAATGAAGAAGGGAATAATTATGAAATACTACGCAGTAAAAAATGGCCGCACACCAGGTGTTTATCGAACATGGGAAGATGCTAAAAAGCAAGTAGATGGATTCTCTGGTGCAGAGTATAAATCTTTTGAAAAAATCACTGATGCAACTGAATATCTAGATTGGAACAAGGAAACACAACCTGATATTGTTAAAGAAGATTCTTTAAGTAATGCAATTAAAAAAATTAAGTCAGCTAGTGGAGCATCTCAAGCCAACTCTAAGACTTCGGCTGACTATTTTGCCACTATTTACACTGATGGAGGATCTCGAAATACTGGTGTTCATAAAGGCGGTCATGTCAATGAGACCGATAAAGCAGCTTGGGCTTATTTAATTGAATGGGATAATGGACGTACATATGGTTCTGGGGGAGAATTTGGTGCCACAAATAATAAAATGGAGCTACTCGGACTAATCAATGCACTGGAAAAATTAATTGAGCTAAAATTCAATGACAAGCACTTATTGTTTGTTTTAGATTCACAATATGTTTTAAATGGAATCAATAAACACTGGATTGAGGGCTGGAAGAAGCGTGGCTGGAAGAGATCAAATGGGCCTTTGATTAATGCTTCTGAATGGAAGAAACTAGATAGTTTATTGGGACACTTTTCTGACAGTGAATTTAGCTGGACCAAGGGACATGCTGACAATCAAGGAAATAATTTCGTTGATCACGAGCTCAATAAATATATGGATCAAATGAAATAGAAAGTTCAAAAATTCGTAATATCACTAAGAGAGACTATAATCAGAAGTGAAAGCGCATAAACCAATTTAAATGAGGTGATATTATGAAAAAGTTCTTTAAAGTAGTTGGTATTGGTGCAGCAGCTGCTGTAACCAAGAAGCTTATAGATAAAAACAGTAATAGTGGCGAAGATGTAGTTGAAGACGAAGAATCTGATGATAGTACTGAAAATTCGACTGAGACTACTGAGTCAACTGAAACAAACTAATTATTAAAAAATCCGCTTGCTAAATAAAAAAAGTCTGCAATTTTGCAGACTTTTTTGATGCACTTTTTTTAGTAGTTGCTATAATAATAAGTGAAAGACTAGAACGCACGCAGGTACTAGTTTTGACGACGGAGACGACTACAAAGTAGTCGTCTTTTTTTCTTAGGTTTTAGTTTAAGATAATTGCACCGCCAAAGATACCTCTGAACCAGCTAACGATAGAATCGATTAGTTTTTGGAACCAATTTCTAGTTTCTGGAGTATTAAATTTAGAAAAAATGTTTTTAGCCCCTGATTGAATTTGATCAGTTAATTGGCTAGCTTGTTGTTGGAAATTCTTATCCTTTAAGGCACCGGAATTTTTAACTTTGATTAGAACATTGATAATTTGTTCTTTTTGATTGTTAGTAATAGTGTCACCAAGGTGGTTAATGTTAATTTGATTGTTAACAATATCTCTAACTTGGCTATCAGAAATATTTTGACCTTGCTTAGCCATTTCTTTTTTAGCACCAGCAACTGCATTATTTAATTGAGCATCCGAGTAGCCGTCTTTACCTTTATTTTGGCTAGTAATTTTGCTCAAAGTGTTCATTTCAGTTTGTGCCGCATTAATTTGCTTTTGGTTCAAAGAATCACCATTTTTGGCATAGGCTGCATAAACACCGGCTAAAGCACCTGATCCATCAATGGGAGTAGCAGAAGTTACATAAATATCTGCATCAGATATTCCGGCAGTTAGGGCTGCATTTTTATATTGGTTAGCTGTAATAGTTGTAATGTTATTATGACCGTTATAAGGTAAAATATGAACATTAATACCACTACCAGAGCTAGTCTTTTGAACCATGGCACTAGACCAAACGCCGGAGTTATCAGTAAAGTCATAACCAGACGGATTAAGGTATTTTACAAGATCGGATCCAGTAATGGTAATGGTAGTATAATTAGCGCCATTTAATGATTGGGTTAAGGTATCAATCGTGCCTTGTTTTTGAGAGGCAGTCAGGGATGTACCTAATGTTACAACAGGAGTGTCATTATCATCGGCTTTAGCAGTTTTAGTATTAGTAATGGCACTTAGCCCTAAGATTCCACTTGATAAGATAGCAACAAGTGTAGTCAGTATTTTTTTCATAATAAAATTTTCTCCTTATGAAATATACTCATTTGATAGCTATATTATAACCTAAATAGTTAACTGAATTATGTAAATAAGTATTAAGATGTTATAATCATAAGCAAAAGGAGGCAGACGCCGTGTTACGCCAGCCAATGTTAACGGTAATTATGCCCGTCTACAATATGGAAAAGTATTTAGGTCGGGCACTTGACGCTTTAGCTAAACAAAAAGATAGAAATTTTAAATTACTAATTGTTAATGACGGATCAAAGGATAGAACTCGTGAAATAGCCGAGTCATACCGGGATCGGTTTCTTTATTTTGATATTATTAATAAGAAAAATGGAGGGCTTTCTGACGCTAGAAATGTTGGAATGACTCACGTAACTACACCATATTTTACTTTTCATGATGGAGATGATTGGGTAGATTCAGGCTATACTGCCTACTTTGTCAGAGCCTTTGGTGAGCATCCAGATGTTGATATTGTTTCTTGTGGTTTTTGGATTGATTCAGAAAAACGTCATGAGAGTCATCCTGTAGGAAACAAGCAAAGTGGTGGGCTAATTGACAAAAGAGAGGCTTATTTAAAGATGACTAATGTATTTGGGTCCCCTGTTAAGGGTTATACCTGGAATAAGGGATACAAAATTAGCATCATTAAAAAGTATCACTTGCGATTTGTAGAAGATCTGGCATTCATGGAAGATCAGATTTTCAATGTTAAATATGTGTCTTTGACTAATGGCTTTTACTATAGCTCAACGCCTTATTATCATTATTGGCAGCGAGCAGATAGCATGGTTCACGACCTTAATCCAAAGAAAATACCTGATAATTTTAGAGCAAATTATCGGGTTTGGCGCCAAATTATTAAAAGTTTGATGGTAGAGCGTGAGACTCAAAAGGAAAGTAAAAAAATCGTCAAAAAGGCATCTTTAAGCGATTTTGACCATCAAGATTTATAAGAACTTACAACTAAAGGAATCAATATGAAAGTAAAAGTTAATGGGGTAAAAATTTACTATCAAAAATTAGGTAAAGGACATCCCTTAATTTTATTGCATGGACATCATCAAGACGGTGGGATCTTTGATAAGCTAGTTGCGCCCCTTTCTTTATATTATACTGTGGTAGTTCCTGACATGCGTGGTCATGGACTAAGTGAAGGAGAGGCTAGTGAACACTATCAAACAGAAGTAGAAGACTTACGGGTCTTTATTAACGCACTTAAGTTAGATAAGCCATATATCTTAGGTTTTGGCTCCGGTGGTTTAGTAGCCCTTTCTTTAGCTGCGCAAGCTCCAGAATTAGTTTTTAAAGTAATAGTTGCAGGTACTTATGTTAATGGAAATGGTGTGAACGCAAAACATATTGCTGCTAATACAATTCGTGGATTTTTTAAAGGGGATCGAGATAGTAAGGTTGCTTTAAGAGAAAGTCATATCCCTGTTGAAACACTAAAGCGAATAAAAACTCCTACTCTATGTGTAGTTGGAGAAAGAGATTGGGTTAAAGTCGAACATGTTCGTTGGTATAGTCAATTATTACCTAATTGTCGCTTAGTCTTAATGCCGCGTCAAACTCACTACAGTTATGTTGTTCATAGCTTAAAATTATTAGATTTAATTAAAGATTTTTGTAAAGAGGACTAGTTTACTAGTCCTCTTTTTCTTTTTGTACTTAAATCAGATAGAATTAATATATAAAGTATAAATTAACGAGTCAGAGGATAAGGATTATGAAAGAAATAGTAGTGCAGGGAATGAATGGAGAAATGGTAGTAGAGGGAGATAAGATTACTGTGAAGCATACAGGACCTTTATTTTTAGGTAAGCGTGAAGTAGTGTTAGATATTCATAGTCTGCAAGCAGTAGTTTATAAAAAAGCACATCTATTAATTAACGGCTTTCTAAAATTAGTACCTAAAGGAGATAATCCCATGCTTTATCAAACTGCCACCTTACATCAAATGGGGAAAGACGAGCTAGCCATTATTTTACGTGCTTTTGAAAATACAAACCCACAAGATGCAGAAGATTTTTATACTTATGTTGTTGGTCGTTTAGATCAAATTAAGGCAGCTGAAAATAATCATTTATAATCTACAGCTGAAAAGTAGAGCAAAATAGGAATTTTTCGTTATAATAAGAATAGCTGTTAATTTTACAAGGAAGGGCAAATTAATGAAAAAAGAAGAATTGCACGAAATGTTGCACCCAATGAAATTAATCGGACTTGGTGGAAACCAAGCTCTAGCAGAAAGAATTGCGGCTGCTTTAGATAAGCCATTACTTGAAACTGCTGTTCAACACTTTAGTGATGGAGAAATTCAAGTAAACATTACAGAAAGTGTTAGAGGTTGTGATGTCTACGTAATTCAATCTATTCAAGATCCTGTGAATGAAAACTTCATGGAATTAATGATTGTATTGGATGCTTTACATCGTGCATCTGCTCACTCTGTTAACGTAGTAATTCCTTATATGGCATATTCTCGTCAAGATACTAAGAATCGTTCACGTGAACCAATTACTGCAAAATTATTGGCTAACTTGCTTCAATTGACTGATATTGATGATTTAATTGCAGTTGATTTACATGCATCTCAAATTCAAGGTTTCTACAATATCCCAGTTGATCACTTACATGCGATGCCAATTTTAGCTCAATACTTCTTAGATAATGGTATTGCAAGTAAGGAAAATGATGATGTAGTAGTTGTTTCTCCTGATCACTCTGGTGCAAAACTTGCACGTACTTTTGGTTCATACTTCGATGCTCCAATTGCTATTGTTGATCAACGCGGTGCACGTTATGACGCAGAAGCTCATGATATGATTGGAGACGTTAAAGACAAGACAGTCATTATCGTTGATGACTTGATTGATACTGGTTCTAGAGTTGCTTCTTCAACTAGATCAGTCTTAGCTGCCGGTGCTAAGAAGGTTTATGTTGCTGCAACTCACGCACTACTTTCTCAAAATGCGATCGATGTATTGAACGAATTGCCAGTAGAACAAATCGTAGTAACTGATACTATTAAGCACAAGAAGTACCCAGATAGAATGGTTCGTTTATCTGTAGCACGTTTACTTGCTAAAGGTATTGATTACATTTACAACGATAAGTCAATTCACCAAATTTTTGATGAACAAAACAGAATTCAAGGCTAATTCACATTAAAATTTAATATTAAAAAAACGACTGATCTTAGTTTATAGCTGATATCAGTCGTTTTTTGATATAAAAATGAAAAAATAGATTGATTATTAAAGTAAAAGCTAATATAATTAAAACAAATTTAATAAAATTTAAATATAGGAGGTAATAAAATGAAACTAACAAGAGTTATTACTGCCGTAGGTGTTGTAGGACTGGGCATATGTGCACTAGGTTTAAGTGCAACTAAAGCTTCAGCAGCCCAAGTAAGTAGAGTAGAAGTAAAGTCTGTTGCTGGTAGTTGGCAAAATACGATTTTAGGACCTGCACAAAGTTATATTGGAGGCGGTGGAGGATATAGTAGAGGCTTTGACGATGGTTCTTGGCGTCACCCATAAATATTATATTCTTGAGAAATAAAGAGGGAAATTCACAAGTTTTCCTCTTTATTTCTTACTTACTAAAAATTCAGGTGATATTCGTGACGAAAATGAATGTTTTAAAAATCCAGCTTTATATCAATCTTGTACTAGCTCTACTTCTAATTTTTAGATATCATGATATTTACTTTGAAGTATACTTAGTAATTTTAATTCTCGCGTTATTAGTAAGAAAAAATAAAAAAATATTTCAATTGATAAGTATTATTTTTCTTCCGGTAATTTTTGTTGATCAACTTACTTATTCTATGCGTTTATTAATTGAAATTTTACCTAACATGAGCGTAATTATCTATATTCTCTATCTTGCTGGACTATTAGTTGTAATCATTCCCGTCACAAAAGAAGCATATGGAGTAATAAAAAATCCACTTTTTCAATTGCTTGCAACTATTTGGTTTACCACTGTAATAGCTGGATCGAGTCCGGCTAAATTGGAAAATTTAGAACCAAATACACTTTTATATGGATTAAATAATTCAGCAATAATTTATGGATTACCAGTCTTTATTTATGTATACGTTGTAATTAGGGAGTGGGGATATAGATTTCATTTTAATTTACCTTTTAATTTTTCTAATAAAAGAAACGTAATTGTATTAATAATAGCTGTAGTTTTGGCTATTTGGATTAGTCTATTCTCTGTCTTTAGTTATTTGGCGCGTTCATGGAGTGAAGTTTTCTGGAATTGGGACCTTTCTTTGATTAATCCATCAAAATCTTACAGAATTGAAAATATTTGGGAATTATTTTTCAGTTGTGGGCGAGCAGGAATAATTGAAGAAAATGAACGATACATTAATCTTCTGCTTCTTTTAGCTATTTTTAGGAAGAGTAGAAGACGTATTGAATGGGCAATTATAATTAGTAGCTTAATTTTTGCGTCACTTCACATTTTAAATGTTTTAAGTAGACCGCCTTATGAGACTCCTATAAAAGATGTAGGATATCAAATTGTTAGTGCCTTTGGTGTCGGGTGCTTTTTGGCAGTTTTATTACTCTATACCGGGAAGTTATGGTTAACGATGTTGCTCCATGCATTCATAGATGTAGTGGCTTTTTCTATAACATCCATAGGAATAATTGGAAATTCTGCTATTTTAAGTTTTTTTGAACAAACAATATTGTCTTTAGCTTGTTGGTTAATTTTAGCGGTTTTGCTTTTTATCAGGAATAAAGATTTAATCAATCATAACGTTCAAATTTTAATTAAAAACCAAAGCCTAATTTGACAATTTCCTCATGCAAGTTATAATACAAACAAATAAAATAGCCAATTAATTGACTATACAAGAATTTTAATTTCATAAAAAGAAATGTCTCTAGTATATGTTAAATACTAGGGGCATTTTTGTCTTTAAGGGGGGACTACTACAAAATGGATGAAAAGGAGAAGCTAAAAAGGTCACTTAAGAGCCGTCATGTAACAATGATTGCAATTGGTGGAGCGATCGGTACTGGATTATTTTTAGGGTCTGGTACAGCTATTCAAAGTGCTGGTCCATCAATTATCTTATCTTATTTGATCGTTGGTATTATTAGCTTTTTTATGATGAGAGCTTTAGGAGAATTAATTTTAGAAGATCCTGAGCAACACTCATTTATTGAATCAGTAAAAAAATATCTTGGAAATAGAATGGAATTTGTTGCGGGATGGACTTACTGGCTATGCTGGCTTAGTTTAGCGATGGCTGACTTAACTGCAACGGGAATTTATTTGAAATATTGGTTTAAAGATTTGCCTCAATGGGTAGGACCACTAGTAATTGTGATTTTGTTAATGTTAGTTAACATGGTTAATGTGGGTCTATTTGGAGAGCTTGAGAGTTGGTTTTCCATGATTAAAGTTTTAGCTATCTTAGCTTTGATCATTACGGGGCTAATTCTTTTAATTATGCATACTAAAATCGATTCTAGAACCGTTTCGCTAAGTAACTTGGTAAACTATGGTGGCTTTTTTCCAACAGGATCCTGGGGCTTTCTGAAGTCATTCCAGATGGTAGTTTTTGCATTTGTAGGAATTGAAATTGTGGGCTTGACAGCTGGTGAAACAGCTAATCCTGATAAAGATATTCCCAAGGCAATAAATACTTTGCCAGTTAGAATTGGATTATTTTATGTTGGCTCAATGATTGCTATTATGGCAGTTTATCCATGGAATAAGATTGTTACTACAACAAGTCCGTTTGTACAAGTTTTTGGAGCAATTGGTATTCCAGCAGCTGCCGGAATTTTGAACTTTGTTGTTTTAACAGCAGCAATGTCAGCGACAAATAGTGCAATTTTTTCAACTAGTCGATCCTTATATGCTCTATCTCGCGGAAATAATGCACCTAAGAGATTCGGCAAGTTAAGTAAAAAGGCTGTTCCGAATAATGCCTTAACATTTTCATCTTTGATTCTATTCATTGTAGTAATTCTTAACTATATTATGCCGGCTCAAGTTTTTGATATTATTTCTAGTGTTTCAACAATTAACTTTATTATGGTTTGGATAATCATTATGTGGACTCACTTGAAGTATCGAGCAGAAAATAAGGTACAACTTGGCAAGTTTAGAATGCCCGGTTTTCCGATAACGAGCTGGATTACAATAATTTTCTATTTAGTAATTTTAGTAATATTGGCCCTAATTCCAGCAACTAGACTACCATTAATTATTTCAATTATTTTTATTCTGGCTTTAGCCTTAAGTTATACTCTTTTAGCGAGAAGAAAAAGTAAATAGTGAGAAGAAACTGACGGACAAGGCGTCAGTTTTTTATATAGGATTAATTTAAAAAAATAAATCCTAATTCGTTATTAGTAATAGGACTTGGTATAATAATTGTAATTAACACTATGAAAACGCTATACTGTATAGGAATAGAATAAATAGTACGAGGAAAAAGATATGGCAAGACAAAAAAATTTAGTAAGACGGCATGAAATATTACGCAATACTTTTATCCTTCTGAAAAAGAGAGGGATGGAGAATGTATCGCTGCAAATGATTGCAGATAAGTCGGGGATTTCTAAATCATTGCTCCAATCTTACTACCCACATAAAAATTTGTTAATTACAGAAATTGTTACCAACTTTATGACCGCTGTGTTAAAGAGTTTAAATGCGACTGATTTTAAAGAATTAAATACATATTCTAAAATGAAAATTTTTATTTATTTAATTTTAGAACAAGGTATTCAAGATGAAGGAGTAGAGCGTGTAGTTAAAAGTATTTTAAGTGATAGTGATTCCTTAGATTGCTGGAGTCAAATTCTTGACGATTGGCTTAGAAATGAAGGGGTTAAGCATGAGCTTGGAAGTGACCGTCAGGTTCAGATTGGCTTAAATTTTATTGTCACAGCTGGCGGAAGTTTATACATAAAACGTGCTGAATTGGATTTAGATGCAGATCAAATTTCTGATATAATGGTAAAAACTTTTATGTCAACATTTCTATCAATGGATGAGTCTAAGATAGATCAAACAATTGATGAGGCAAAATCTGCTTTACAAAAATATGAACTAGCTACTTTGACCCAAACAATTAATGAGATGTTTGACAATTAATTTTTAAGGAAGGTCTAGGAAATGGCAGTACGCACACGCAGTGAGTTACGTAGAATTGATCAAGCTCAAACTGTGCATGATAAAAGATCCTTTGGAATTGCAATCTTTACAATTGTGGTCTTATTTTTTGGCTTAGTAACTTTTATGAATCCAATTTTTATGAAGAGTCAAATTGCAAAGGAAAGCAACGGAGTAGTAGCTGAACGATATATTAATCATAAATTTGATAATTTCGCTGCGGCAATTGGTGCTGATAGAAGTAGTAATAATAGCACTAATAATCTTCTTACCGTTGAACAAACAAGACCAATTGCAGATGCGATGATTGATTATACTTTGGGCATCCATCTATTTAGAGCTGAAAATTCAAGTTTAGCTGGTCAAATTAGAAAAATTATATTAACAAAAATAGATGATAATTCTTCCATGGAAGCCAAATCAGTACAAGAAAAGCTTAGGAAGAATAAAAATAGTGGTCTATATGCAATTATAACGAGTTTTGGCTTAGCAAATGCCACCTTAATGGCAAACGTTGAAATAGTGTTGTTAGTTTTGAGCATTTTGATAATTATTTTTGTAGGTATCTTAGCTTATCAGCAAATTAAAAGATTGCACGAAATTGTTTCAACTCGACGTTTAATTCAGATGGTTGCTGCTGGAGGGATGAGAGCAGCAATTTGTATGATTGTGATCTTTGGATTACTAGCATTTATTCCAACAATTTTTGATGTTGAAAGTTTTATTTTAAATATTGGTTATTTTTTAGAAGTAGCTAGTGGCATTTTCTTGGAATTAGTAATTGTTGGTGTAGTTTTGTTTGTAATTAGTACTATTACTTGGCAAATTACTAGCGCTGAATAAAATTTTAATAAGCACACAAAAAAAGGTCTCAGGTTAAAACCTGAGACCTTTTTTTGGGAAATGGCGCTGGATTGGATGATCTTAATTGTATTAAAGTAAGTGTAAAGTAGTTAGGGTATAAAATAATTGTAATATGCAACAGCCATAATGGCTCTTGTAAGGGTCCTCAACCATTTCTCAATACTTATTTTTACAGTAATTAAGCTTTAAATCAAGTTGAAACCATTAATTATTCTTAAATTGCAAATTAGTTACTTTATAAGATCTTTTAAAGTATACGCGTGGTGCTAGTTAAATCGTTTTAGTTAATAAAAAAGTCCAATTAGACTAGACTCAAGTTGTAAGTAATTTAAATAGAAAAGAGTCTGATCTAATTGAACTATCTCAAGCTTAAGCGTTTTTCTCACCATTTACAAGTTAGTTTTAATCGGTTAAATGTAATTTGTCGCTCGCTATATAAGCTTTATGCGCCTGATGGACTTAAACATCGTAAAAATGTTGATCAGACCAAGCTTCCTGATAGTTCTATCTTAGCGATGCTCATTTGGCAAACTGAAATTGGGATTGAGTCTCAACGAAGATTTTGTAAATTCTTTGTTGGCTTGTCTCATTCTCGCTTTAATCGGCGAGCTCGGATGCTCTTGCCTCTAATTCGTTGTATCCGTCAGGCTTGGAATCAAGAAGTAAAGACAGCTGGAGAATTTTTGATTATTGATAGTTTCCCAGTGCCAGTTTGCCAGCCTGTTCGCAATTATCGTGTCAAGATCTTTCGGGGCGTAGCTGATATTGGTTATAAAGCAACCAAGAAAGTCTATTATTATGGCTTCAAGGTCCACGCAATAGTAAGCGATGATGGCTATCTGCTTAACTATGCAGTTACTAAAGCGTCAGTACATGATGCCAAAGAGACAGTAGAATTGATGATCAATGCTCATCCAGCCAACCATTATCTTTTAGGAGATGAAGGTTATTTAGGCAAAAATCTAGCTACTAATCTAAAGCGCATGGGATATGTGCTTTGGATGCCATATCGTAAAACTATGCAAGGAGCTAGAAGGCATAATGATCATCAATTGATGGCAATTAGAAGAAGCATTGAAAGCGACTTTTCTTTGCTTAGTTATTACAACGCTGAGAATAATCGAGCAAGAAGTCCAGTAGGCTTTCAACAGCGGCTAGAAATAGCTATTTTAGCTTATAATATGGCATATTGTCTAGAACGATTTAACTAGCACCACGCGTGATCTAGATAATTCTGGTAATATTTATATTACTAGTCAAAAATCACCAAGTTTAAGTAATGGTTCATGGTCATACTATCACAAGGAAATTGTAAAGATTCCATTTTATGCTCGTAATGACCAATCTCAATGGGAAAATGTAAATTTAAGTGCATTTGGTGGATTAGATATTTCAGGTGAACATAGTGAAGTTGAAAGTATCCAAATCATTGATGAGAATCACGGTTACTTAATTGTTGCATACCATGCTAATGTTAACGGTAAAAATAAAACTGTTTCAAATAAGGTTTATGAATTAGCTTGGGACT
Source organism: Lactobacillus sp. UMNPBX19 (assembly GCF_002553805.1). Taxonomy (NCBI): domain Bacteria; kingdom Bacillati; phylum Bacillota; class Bacilli; order Lactobacillales; family Lactobacillaceae; genus Lactobacillus; species Lactobacillus sp. UMNPBX19. The sequence goes on along the minus strand of NZ_PCYR01000002.1, from coordinate 63,022 downwards.
AAATTTCAGATATCAAGATTAATTGAAAAAAGTATAGCTTTTGTCTTTACCTTTTATGTGTATAGAATAAAATATGTACAAATCGAATAAAACGGTTTCAATTTTATTTTGAAAGGTTAGGTATTGCCATGAAGTTTTTAAACCGATCAGACAAAGAATTAATCATTCTAAGCTGGCCAATTTTTATTGAATTTCTCTTCAATGTGATGGTGGGAAACGTCAATGTATGGATGATTTCTCACTTTGATGAAGTGGCTGTAGCTGCTGTTGGTGCCTGCAACCAATTTCTTGGCTTTTCATATAATGTTTATGGGTTTGTAACGGTAGGTACACAAATCATGATTGCGCAATTTCTTGGTGCCAAAAAACACAAAGAGATTCCTAAGGTAATGAATACAGCAATCTTTGGAGCAATTGGAATTGGTCTGCTTTTAGGAGCTATTTTTATTCTTTTGCCATACCCTCTGTTACGCTTCTTGAACATTCCAGATGATGTAATTGCAATTGCGATCCCTTATATGCAGCTGTATGGAACAGGAACGATTATTTTGGCGTTAAATTCTGTCATGTTAGCTTGCTTGAGAACGCATGGTTTAACCTTGCAAGCTTTGATTGTGCCAACTATCGCTAATATTCTTGCGGTTTGTGGGAATTATTTGGTGCTGTTCTCACCATTCGGCTTACCTAATTTTGGCGTTAGAGGGATTGCAATCTCAGGTATCTTTGGCCAATTTTGTGCGGGGATTGTAGCAATTTATTTAGTTAAGCGATATGTGAAGTTCAATGTGTTAAAAGTTAACTTCAAACGGTTTTCGATACCATTTTTAAAACAAATTCTTAAGTTAGGATTACCTTCATCAGGTGAATCAGTCTCTTATTCTGGGGCTCAAGTGGTAGTCACAATGATTGTTGCTACTTTAGGAACTAATGTATTGATTACCAAATCGTATGTTTCAGCGATTACCCAATTTGTATTTTTAACGGCTTCAGCCTTATGTCAAGGAAATCAAATTGTTATTGGTCGTACTGTTGGCGCAAAAGATTTCGAAGGAGCATATCAAAGAGGCTTTCGGTCAATGGTACAAAATGTGGGAATTTCAACTTCAATTTCAATCGTGACCTTTATTTTTATTACGCCAATTATGCATATTTATACAAATAAACCTGAAATCATTGAATTGGCACGCTGGGTTTTCTTGGTCGAAATTATTCTTGAAGCAGCAAGAGCGGTTAATATGACTTTGGTAGGATCATTAAATGCGAGTGGGGATGTTAGATTTCCGCTTGCATGTAGTTTAACTGTGCTATGGCTAATTAGCTTGCCATTTTCATATTTATTGGCAATTGTCTTTCATATGGGGTTAGTAGGTGTATGGATTGCATATGCGATCGATGAAAGTTTGCGCGCAATGTTGATGATCTACCGGTGGCATCATGGTACTTGGAGAACCAAGTCACTGTTTGTATAGTTGTTTTCCCTGTGATTTAATTAAATTATAAGTTAAGATGATATTTATTTAACGGTTTGGATAAGTAAGGGGGAATTAGGTGGATAATGACGCGATTGTAATGACTGAAGGCTCATATCGAAGTCAGATAATTAAATTTGCAATTCCACTATTTTTGGGAAATTTATTCCAACAAATGTATAGTGCTGCCGATTCGTTGGTAGTTGGTAATGTAATTGGGTCGAATGCTTTAGCTGCAGTTTCATCGTCTGGAAGTTTGATCATGTTGCTAATCGGGTTATTCCAAGGACTAGCGATGGGTGCAGGAGTAGTAATAGCACAATGTATTGGTGCTAAAATTGATCAACACACACGCGAAGCAGTGGCTACAGTGGTTGCTGTGGGCTTTATTTGTGGCTTTTTGTTGATAATCATTGGTGTAGTGTTGACTCCACAAATTCTGATATTAATGGGAACGCCAAAAAGCATTATGCCTGAATCAGTAGAATTCTTACGAGTATACTTTTTGGGATCAATGGGCTTTGTTATGTACAACACTTTTATTAGTATCCTTCAAGCCAATGGTGATAGTAAGGGTCCTTTGTATTACCTAATTGCCTCATCAGTAGTAAATATTGCTTTTGACATTATTTTTATCTATTGGCTTCATTTAAGCGTTGGCTTTTCAGCTTTGGCTACAGTAATAGCACAAACATTTTCTGCTTGTCTTGCTTATAATAAATTGCGTAAGCTAAAAGGTCCAAGTCGGGTAGATCTGCGCCATCTTAAAATATATCGGCCGATGTTGAAGCTGACGATTGATTATGGTTTACCATCAGGATTACAGAATTCGTTAATTTCCGTGTCTAATGTGGTTATTCAATCATATATCAACATGTTTGGTGCACATGCAGTTGCAGGAATCGGGGCCTATACTCGCGTTGAGGGTTTTGCTTTTCTACCAGTAACTAGTTTCACTTTAGCTTTGACGACGTTTGTGGCGCAAAACCTTGGTGCCGGAAAAATTAAGCGAATTAAAGAGGGTGTTCGGTTTGGAGTGATTTTGGCAGTGCTGATTGCGGAAATAATCGGCTTAAGCGTATTTACCTTTGCGCCGCAACTGATCGCGCTATTTGATCCGACGCCTTCGGTCGTCGCCTTTGGTGTTGGGCGTGCAAGAGTTTGTGGTTTCTTCTTTTTCTTGGTTGCGATTACGCATTTAATTGCTTCAGTAATGCGTGGTGCAGGGAAAGCGACGATCCCAATGTTAGCAATGATGCTTTGCTGGGTTGTAGTAAGGTTAGCAGTTTTATTAGGTACCAAGCCATTTTTCCAGGATATTCGGATGGCCAACTGGATTTATCCGGCTACTTGGTTCTTAAGTACCATAGTTTTATTGAATGCTTATCGTCATCTTGATTTTGCTTTAATCAGCCAACAAACTAGAAAAGAAGCGTAAAATTTTAAACTAAATAATGTCAAACAAGCCAAATTATGATCAATATTTGGCTTGTTTGCTTTTTGAGCTTTGAGTACAATTGTGGTAATGATAATGAAAGCGAATACATATGAGATGAAAAATTATCTAAGTATTGATATTGGTGGGACTAACTTAAAATATGCTTTGTTAGACAATGCCGGCAATATTATTGAAAAGGGCAAAACAAAATCACCACATGAAAAAGAAAAGTTCTTGACGACAGTTGATCAAGTAGTTAAAAATTACGCTGAAAAAGATATCAAGGGTCTAGCTTTTTGTGCACCAGGTAAAATTGAATACACGAAGATTCATTTCGGTGGCGCATTGCCATTTCTTGATGGGATTGATTTTTCAGAAATATATAAGGATCTACGCGTGGTGCTAGTTAAATCGTTTTAGTTACTAAAAAAGTCCAATCTTGTTAGACTCGACTTGTAAACATAATCATAGAAAAGAGTCTGACTAGATTGAACTATCCTAAGCTTAAGCGTTTTTCTCATCATTTACAAGTTAGTTTTAGCCGTTTGAACATAATTTGTCGAACTTGGTATAAGCTTTACGCTTCTGATGAAATCAAGCATCGGCGAAATATTGCTCAGTGCAAAGTATCTGATAGCTCTATTTTAGCTATGCTTATTGGCAGGCTTCTCTAGGAATTGAATCTCAAAGAAGATTTTGTGATCATTTAGTTAATTTATCTCACTCTCGCTTTAATCGCAGAACTCGAATGCTTTTACCATTAATCTACCGAATTCGTCATGTCTTAAATGAAGAAGTAGATTTGTCAGGTGATATTTTAATCATTGATAGCTTTCCTGTTCCGGTCTGTCGGCCCGTTCGTAATTGTCAAGCCAAGATCTTTAGTGATTATGCCAATATAGGTTATAAAGCGACCAAAAAGACATTCTATTATGGATTTAAAGTTCACGCGATTGTTAGTGATGATGGGTATTTACTTGATTATGCAATTACTAAAGCTTCAGTTAATGATGCCAGAGAAACAATAGAATTGCTTGTCAATGCTCAGCCTAAAAATCGTTATCTTCTGGGTGACGAAGGCTATGTAGGCAAAGATCTACATCACCAACTTAAAAAGATGGGCTATATACTTTGGACACCTTGTCGAAAGAATATGAAGAACGCTAAAAAGCATAATAACCATTATTTGATGGCACTTAGAAGAACAATAGAGAGTGATTTTTCGTTGTTAACATACTATAATGCCGAGAATAATCGAGCTAGAAGTTTAACCGGATTTCAAGAACGGCTTGAAGTCGCCATATTAGCTTACAACATGGCATATTGCCTAGAACGATTTAACTAGCACCACGCGTAAAGTATTAGTTTATTAATTAAATTGCCTAATCCATTGCTTTTTACCAAGATAATACCAAGTTGTATGGTTGGTTGTAATAGATTGACAATAAGCATAGCTTTTTCCAGGGGTAACGTGATTAGAAGTTGTTTTTTGTAAACTAGGATAAGGGCTAGTGTAAATATGAGTATCAAGAGAACTCTTATCAATATTTACTACGCCGGCAGTTAGGTCTGGATTACTGTAAACATAGAAATTATGGAACCATTGATCTTCACCTAAATTGTAGTAAGAGTAACCGTCTTGATAAGAACGACCAAAAATTATCGGGTTCATGCGACGATTTTTATTTAAAGAATCACGTAACTCTTCTGCCTGAAGTAAGAGAGCAGATTTAATAGTTGTATTTGAAGAAGGATCATCAGCTTGTTTTAAGATATTGCGGGTTGTTTTATCAGTAGCCTCTTTAATATTTTGAGACGATGAGATAGTAGATGAATTTTTAACCTTGTTTTTAGTCTTAGTGCTATCTTCCGAAACTTCTAATTTTGGTTGATTGGCCGCTACTTGATTAAAAAGCTTAAAGCTGTACTGATAGACATTAGAAATATTTACGTTATATTCATGTCCTGAGACTAACTTAATATCTCCAGGAAAATAGGTCAGAATAGTGTCGAAATAACCGTATCCTTTGTTACTAAAGTTATTAACTTTTGTTGCTTGACTTGTTTGACCGGTATCGAGATCAGTAATTGTAATTTTGGGAATACCAGAAATGGTTTTGTCAGATAAGTAGAGTGACCAAGCAATATTATTTCCCTGAAGTAATTCGATTGGAAAAACGCCACTATTTGGATAAGCAACTGTACTTTTTGCAGCTGCTTTATAGCCATCACTTGGATAGGCAACTTGTTGAACAGAATAGCGATAATTATTTTCCCCATAAGCGGCGCCAATACCTGTAGTTGTAAGTCGACTAGATAAAAGCCATGCGCGGTGTCCTGTGTCTGAACCATCAAGATTATAGGTATCAGTTAATAAATCTGTAATTACGTCCCCAGCAGATTGATTACTTACATTAAAGTTAAGGTTTGAACTTGCAGAGACGTTTTTGGCGATTGTCCAATACGTATCATTAATATAATCAGGTTTGATTTCACTAGGGAGGCCATGTTGGTTAGTGAATGGGTTAGCTTTGATTGCAGCCATAACGCTTGCCGTGATTTGAGCGTTATCATTATCGGTTTTATTTGTTGAAATACTTGGTAAATCAAATAAAGCTCGGTAAAAATTAATATAATCTAATTGAGAAGTGATATAAGAATTTGTAACAGAGCCGGGTGAAAAGGGAGCCGTGAGATGAGGAGTGCTGGCATAAAGAGTATCTGCATTAAAATTATCTTTAGGTAAATTTTTATATTGATTTTGAATTTGATGAACTTCTTGAATTTCATCTTTAGTAAAGGTTGCAGCCTGTGCGTTAGTAACTATAACGGTAGAAGTAGTTGTACTTAACACAATAGTTGCTAAAAAAGTGGCTGCTTTTTTGGTAAAAGTCATAATTACTCCTTTTAGCGAATCATATAGTAGCATGCTAGTAATATATATAACGTAATTATAAAAAAATTGCATTCTTTTTAGACTTTTTTTCGAAATTGATGCATTATAGCGTCACGATTGTTTATAATAAGGTTTCGAGGACAAAAAGGAGATAAAAATATGACTGACAAAATTAAGATAGGTTTGATCTTCGGTGGAAATTCTTCAGAATATGAAGTTTCTATCATGTCTGCCCACAACATTTATGAAGAAATTGATACTAATAAATTTGATGTTTATCCAATGTGGATTACTAACGATGGATACTTAGCCGATGATGCAGATTCTCGCAAAGTATTAGATAATCCTAAAATGGAAGTGGCTAATCCTCATAAAGTAGCTAATATTTCTAATATTATTGAATTAAAAGATCGTCCTGAAATTGACGTATTTTTCCCAATTGTACACGGAAACTTAGGCGAAGATGGTTGTTTACAAGGACTATTTAGAGTTTTAGATAAACCATTTGTTGGAGACGATGTTTTAGCAGCAGCTGTAACGATGGATAAGGAAATGACTAAGATACTCGCTCAACGTGCTGGTGTTCCTGTAGCAAAATGGATTGCAGTTAAGCGTTTTGAATATAACGATCCAGATAACGAGAAGTTAGACTATGAATACGTAGCTAGCCAATTGGGTTCAGATTTATTTGTTAAACCATCAAACCAAGGCTCTTCAGTTGGTGTAAGTCATGTTACTAACGAAAAAGAATATAAGGTTGCTTTAGCGGAAGCCTTTAAATACGATGATAAGGTTTTAGTTGAAGAAACTGTTCATGGTACTGAAGTAGAAACTGCTGTTTTAGGTAATGATAAACCAATCGTTGCTGGTGTTGGTCAAATTATTAACGCAAAAGATTCATTCTATACCTATGAAAATAAGTATGATGATGACTCAACATCAACTTTAGAAATTCCTGCTAAGCTTCCTGAGGGAATTGTTGAAACAGTTAGAAAGAATGCCTTAAAGGTGTTCCAAGCAACTGAATGTAGCGGCTTGGCTCGTATCGATTCGATGCTTCGTAGTGAAGATAATGAAGTTGTTCTAACAGAAGTAAATGCTCTTCCTGGTTTCACTAATATTAGTATGTATCCTAAGTTATTTGAAGAAATTGGAATTCCATACACTGACTTAATTACTAAATTAATTGATTACGCAATGGAACGCTACGATCATAAGAAGACTTTGTTACATAAACATGATTAAACTTAGTTTAAGTAAAGGGAGAATTTAGGATGGCAAGCGACCATAATTTTGAAGAACTTGAGGCCCCAGCAAAAACGGCGGAAGAACTTCATATTAGCGTAGCAACGTTAAGAAAGTATTCTTTAATCGTGGAAAAGGTTACTGGAAATAAGGATTACTATGAAAGAACCAAGCAAAAGTCTCGCTTGTACTCGGCAAAGGATATTGAAGATTTAAAAGCTTTTAGAGCATTGACTAAAAATTCTGATTTAACCTTGCAAGAAGCAGCTAGACAAATCTTTGCAGTAAGCGATAAGAAAACTGAAGAAGTTAAAAAAGCAGCAAAAATGCAAAAATCAGTTGCTACTAATACTGCCACTGTTGATGCTGATCAAGTAGTAAAACTTTTAACGATGCTACAAAATACTATTGCAAGTCAGAACAAAGCAATTGAAGATTTGCAGAAGCAGGTAGCACGTGTTGAAGCTCAAAATAAAAAATTAATTGATCGTTCACACCAATTAGCTGAACCAGAATCGGATGATTCTAAAGAAAAACAAGAGGCTAATAATAAAGATCAGGAAGCTGCCAAAGAGATTACTGAAGAACAAAAAAGTGAGCAAGAAGCTCATGAAGAAATTTTAAGAAAAGCTAGAGAGAACGAAGAAAAAAGGCGTAAACAACAGGTAGAAGAAAATATTCACCGTACTTTAGCCCAAATGCAAATTCACCCTAAGAAAAAACACCATTGGTGGGATCGCTTTTTCAAGTAAAATAGGATGCCGAAATGCGGCATCCTATTTTTTTATTCATCGTCAGATTCAATAATTAATGATTCAGCTAGTAATACGTCGTTATACAGACTTAATATATACGTTCTATATTTACTCTCTTTTTGTCCAATCATTTCTAAATATTCACGCTCAATAGCAAATGCTCTAAAAAATGCTAAACGTTGTAAATACTGTTCTGATTTAGTTAGATTAGGCTGATCAATTGTTTTTAGCAACACACGCATGTATTCTCGCGTTTTAACAACTCTTTTTTGATTGAGTAAGGTATAGATAACATGGCGCTTAACTCTTTTAGGTAGGTACATTTTATGGACTGAAATTAGAGCTCGCTTAACCATTTCATTACGGATCTTCTCCATAACAATGTGTGCTTCTTCATCACTAACTTCATGTGGAAGGATAAATTGAAATACAATCGTGGGTACAAGCATGCTCAAAATAATTAAAACTGCTTCAGACATAATAACTAGATTGTAGTTTTTAGTTCCTAAAAAGTTAGCACTAATTGTTAAGGCTAGAGCAAGAGTAACAGCACCATGAATACCTCCAAGTGAAAATACAGTACTTTCTCGTCGATCATAGCGAATAACTAAACGTCCATAGACATAACGAACAAGTAAATTTGCGAGATAAACAATGAAGCCAACAAGAATCCACTTGGCTAAGTCACCATTAAATAATTTATTCCGGGATATTCTGACCATCATTAGTCCCAAAATGATAAAAACCATACTGTTGAAAATATCTGAAATAAGATTTTGCAAGTCTCGTCCCATATGAATTTGTCTTGAATTAAGAAGTAAACTTTGCTGAGATTCTGCATTATGTAATAAGCCAGCAACCACAACTGCAATAATTCCGGAAACATGTAAATCTTCTGCTAACGCATAAAGTGCTAGCGGGGTAAGGATATAAATTAAATTCTGTGCATTTAAAGAATTAAATCGTGATCTGACGAGACTTTGACGAAAAATAATGATTATCCAAGCAACTGCAAAACCTAATACTGCTCCACCTAATGAGGAAACAAAGAAGTCATGAATGGTTTGTCCATAATTGATGTAACCATTGGCAAACCAAAGCAAGCTCATATTAAGTAAAATGATTCCCGAAGTATCATTAAAAAGTGACTCAGCTTTTAGGGAGGAAGTTACCCGTCTAGTCATTCGTAAACCATTAGTTACGGCTTCACTTGCCGTTGCGTCCGTTGGAGTACTGATACTACCAATGATAAAGGCTAGTGGAAGACTAATGCTAGTGAATAAATAAATACTGAATCCACTGATTATTAAGGCCAGAAGAACCATAATTACAGTTAATCCGATGATTTCCTTAATTCTTCTACCAATATTATTAATTCTAGTTTTTTGACCTTCAAAAAATAAAAGTGGAGCTACGATCAATTCCATAAAAATTTCTGAATCAAAGCTAGCAACTTGGCTGTTTAATAAGGGAATTAGACCAATAATTATCCCAATGATCATGCTCACATAGTTAACAGATACCTTATCAATTGCTTGGGCAATGATAATACTAATTGCTGCAGCAATTGCTAGGGTAAAAGTTGAAATCATAAGTTCCATTAAATCTACCTCAGATAAATTACTATTTTTTAATAATTAGTAAAAAATTTTAATGCTACTATAGTAGCATACTCACCATTAAATTATTTAGGGAAGGCAAAAAAGTGAAAAAGAATGCAAAAATTTGGCTTAGTTTAGCAGTGGTAGTTGTGGGAATATTTTTTACTCTAATTACCTATTTCTCAACTGCTTTTGCAAGTAAGCCAATTGCGGTCATTACTGATAGGCAAATAACAGATACATTAGTCGATAAGACAAAAGACAACTATGAAAACAAAGACGAGGTACGGCAACAAAATCTACATTTAAAAATTTTGTCTGGAAAATATAAGGGAAAGACATTTTTAGTTACTAATACTTATTCGCCGTCTCAAGCTGTTTCACAAAAGTATCGACATCATCAACGTGTAATTGTTTCATTTATTAAAGGCAAACCTAAATTAGTTGAACCAAAACGTGACTGGGTTGTTGTTTTAAGCATGTTTTTGACGATTAGTGTAATTGTTTTAATTACAGGAAAACAGGCTAGCTTACTTTTAATTTCAATGATCTTAAATAGTATAATTTTTTATTTTGTAATTAAAAGTGATGTAAAGGAAAATGGAACAAGAATTTTCTTAATTTATAGTATTGCAGCAATTCTGTTTACTTTTATTTCTCTGGTAATAGTACAAGGCTTTAATCAAAAAATGCTGGTGACTTTAACTGCTACTTTGTTAGGAGTTTTTGTCTCTTTTGGCATCTTTTATTTAGTTATGAAATTAACTCATGAGCGGGGAATTGATTATGAAGCAGTAGATTATGCTACTCAAGATCCTCGAGCTTTATTTTTATCTCAGACAATTCTAGGAGTTCTAGGAGCAGTAATGGATGAGGCTACTGATATTGTTTCTAGTCTTTATGCATTAGCAAAACATAAGTCAGACCTAACATTTAAAGAGCTATTTATTAGCGGACGAACTCTAGGCCAAGAGATTATGGGGCCACTGATAAATGTACTAGTTTTAATTTTTATGGCTGAAGCCTTACCTATGACAATTTTGTATTTGAGAGATAATAATACTTTAGTCTATACCTTTAAATACACCCTTTCCTTAGGGGTCATCCAGAGTTTAAGCTCGGCAATCGGAATCGTACTAACGGTGATTTTTGCTACTCTATCTAGTGCTGTCTTTTTAAAAAACAAAAAAGCAGAGGTGGTAGAAAAATGACAACTTTAACTGCTCTTTTATTAATTCTTCTAGTATTAATGATTATAGTTGGAGGAAAAACTGGCTTTAAGAGTTATCTAAGCGTCGTTATCAATGCCTGTTTACTGATTTTAGTTGCACTACTTATTTCCTGGGGAGTAAATATAGTATTGGTTGGAACAATATTTATTCCTTTAAAGTTATTAACGATTATTTATTTAGGAACACATGATTATACTGTGGCTAAAAATGCGTTTTTAACTGCTCTGTGTGTGAGTTTAATTGTGATGCTGATAATTATCTTGTTTGAAAATTTAGCGCAAACTCAAGGCTTTGGAGGCCAGGCAGGGGAAGAATTAATTGGTTTATCATTAAATGTAGGAATTAGTTTTTCTCAAATCGCAATTTTAGTTGCAATCTTTTCAATGCTAGGAGCAATTGCAGAAGCTAGTGTTGCAATGAGTGCGGGCTTGCTTGAGTTAAAGCGACATGATCCTAATATTACGCAAAAGCAATTAATTAGAAGTGGGAATGAAGTTGGAGAGGATGTACTAGGAACAGCCATGAATACAATTTTATTTGGTTTATTTGGTAGTTTTTTACCAATATTTATTTGGTATGTAAGACTAAATTATTCCTTATTTGAAATTTTAAATGATAAACTTTTTGTGGATGAGTTTTTGATTATTGTATATTCGTTCATTGGCGTGCTTTTAACGGTACCATTAACTACAATATTCTTAGCACACACTTTAACGAATAAAGAAAATAAAAAGTAGAGATAAATAGAAGCGCAGTAAGATGAAGATAGAGAATTTGACGTTAACAAATTTTAATGGGCGTGAATTTCACGTTACTTATTATAGTTTGCAAGATAATCCGCAACTCCTCCTAAAGAAAAGACCACTAATGTTGATCTTTCCAGGTGGTAGTTTTAACCATTTGTCATTGAGAGAGGGAGAACCAGTTGCACTAGCTTATGCAGCTCATGGATTTGATGCGGCAATAGTTTCATATAATTTAACTACCGATCCTGGCAGAATTTATCCTGATGCTGCTTTATCTGGTTTAACTGCTGTTGCATACTTTAGAGAAAATAGTGAGAAGTTAGGTCTTGCTAAGGATAAAATTACGACAACTGGTTTTTCAGCTGGCGGCCATGTTGTTAGTTCGATGAATGTAATGGCAGAAAGTCAAAAGTGGCAGTCTGAATATCATTTTGAGCATGATAAAGTATCACCAAATGCGACTATTTTAGGTTATCCGTTAATTAATATTAAAGATATTGGTTTTCCTTTACCGCCTGATGCTAAGGAAAAAATGCCAAGTGCAAAAGATTTACTTGATACAGCGGTCGGAGTTACTCCCCAAACCCCTCCTACTTTTATTTTTCAGGCAGTAGATGATCCGGTTGTCTTAATTGATAATACGATTGAATATATAACTGCTCTAAGAAAAAATAGGGTTCGCTTTGAAGCACATTTGTTTAATAAGGGTGGACATGGTTTTTCTCTTGCTACTCCTGAGTTAGCTACTAAAGAACGTAAAGCTGATGCGCATCTTGCTCATTGGTTTGAATTGAGCCTTGAATGGTTGAAAGATAGAAAAATTTACGTTTAGTTTCACGTGAAACAAATATATATAGAAAAAGTCCGAAAAGGAAATGTACAATAATTTCATCTTTTCGGACTTTTTAATTTTATTCTTTTGCCATAAAGAATAGAACTTCTTTTCCAGAGGCTAAATTATCGGAAGTTGCCAAAATTCTAAGTTTAATTGATTTAGCAACTACATCTCTTAAGCCAATTACCTTGTTTTTAGCATCATTTGGCCAATTAATTTCTTTACTAAAGTCGCTGAAGTTTTCTCCGTCTTTGGAAATAGCAACTTGAACACGTAAAACATGACCTATGCGATCACGTGAACGAGGAACATAAACCATTCGGCTGAGTTTATAAATATGGTTGAAATTAAAAGTTAGGTCTAGAGGACTATCTTTAGTAATTTGATCTTTAGAAAGCCACTCACTAGCTAATTTAAGATCAGTTAAGTTTTCGACTGGTAAATCCTCTTCGCTTTCTCCCGTACTAGAAACTGTAATATTTGAAATGGCATAATCCATTTGATCACGCTTTGTATGGGTGCCAAAGTACTCTGACCAATCGGATACTTTATTACCGAACTTATTTCTAATTCTGAAGCGGTAGCGTGTATTAGGTTCAAGCTCATGGAAAGTAAAAGTATTACCGTCAATATTAGTATGAACAATTCCGTTAACTTCGATATCGGCCATTATATTTTTATCTGCGAAATTAGTTGGATTAGTCCAGGTAATAGTAATGCTCTTTGAAGTTAAGCGGTCAGTTAAAATTGCTGCACTTCTTGGAGAAGCCATTGCTGAGTCAATAATAGCGTGTTGTTCTACTTCGCTACCATAACTAAAGTTTTCAATCATCAGTTCGAACTTATTGTCATGAATATCAACAGCAGGCATCTTCACTCTAAGAGCTGGCTGCAATTGACCAGTAAAGTAACCAAACTCTTTGCATGGCATGTAGTCTTGCTGGTAGAAGACACCTTCTTCAGCTTTGTTAAAGCTATCAAGATCGTTATATTCAGTTAGTGGAACAAATTGATCGTTTAGTTTAAGAGAAACTTTACCAGGATAACGATCAGACATAATAGTTAAATTAGTAATTTGTTTTTCTTCAAGACCCGTGTAGCTGCCTTCAGTTGGGTAGACCGTAATATGAAGATTTGATCCGCTAACAGAGCTAGTGATTTGCGTGGTAGCTGCATGGCCCTTTTCATAATCATTAGTTTGATTATCATCTTCGTATAAAATAGCTGAACTCTTACTTTGTGGGTAAACAAGGGCACTTCTTAATGACTCTTGTAAAATTGCACCGCCGCGTACATATACAGGAAGATGCCAGAGTGGGTAATGCAACTTATCGTAAATTCGACCACCAATTAGTTTTTTGCCAGTGAAGAGGTCAATCCACATTGTTCGATGATCAGGTAAGTAGAGGTTATCCTTTAGGGAAGCGCCACTTGGATCTTCTCGCCCGTTAGTGATTGGAGCGATTAGTAGGTTATTTCCTAGCATAAATTCATGTTTAACTTGGTTAGTATAGTTAACTCGTTCATGAGGGAAAGCTAAGAAGAGCGGTCTAACAATTGGCATTCCATCTTGAGCCGCGCGCGTAACAGTATAGAGATATGGAGTGATTTTTTCTCTAAGTTTAAGATAGGCGCGAGTAATTCTAGTCATTTTTGCATTAAATGCAAATGGTGTTTTTTGGATATTACCATAATTATCAATTGAATAAAGAAGTGGAGTAAAGACTTTCCATTGTAAGTCACGGATATTTACTTGTGCATTACCGCCGCCTTCTTTTCCATCAATAGCACTTCCTACATTTGGCTGCCCAGAAAGAGACATACTTAAAAAGCTAGCAATTTCAGTAGCAATTTGTTCCCATTCACCACCAACACCTTCATTTGCAGTAGTAGCCAAAGTTTGAATAGCACTCCAGCCATTACTTGCCATTGCCCAAGGACGATTGGTTTTATTTTTATCAATTAGAGGTTCACTAGCGATAGCAAAGTCCTGCATTATTTTTTCATTAGGGAAATTAGCAGGATCAGCTTTGAACTTTAAAAAATTAGCTGGTGCATCAGTAGGCAAGGATCCATAGAATCCTATTTTTACATTTTGATCTTTTGCAAAATCAACTAAATTATTCATTTCATCGTCATTTAAGTCTTGTTTGCTTTCATAGTTAGGAACAAACCAACTAAGTGGAAGATGATATGAATTGTACCTTTCAATCATTGCCCGAGCAGAAAATTGGTACTGTTCTTCTCCATTGAGAGAGGACTTGGCCACAATATCATTATTGCTACGCGCAATTTTATAAGTATTGCCGTCTTCAAATTTAATTGCACTATTTTCTTGAGGTTTAGCTGCTGTCCAACAAGTATCAAGGTAATTACCAAGATAACCCAGACCGAGTGCATATTTCGGCAAGAAAAGAGGAGAACCCGTAATTTTATAGTACTGACGCAATATTTCCGCCGGAGAATCTCCTAAAAGATAGAAATTATCAAAAATAGGAGTTTGATGGGTAATAACTGTTGTAGTCCCGTCATCACCCTTAAAGTTGTAGATACCATCTTTCCATGTGTTTCTCAACTCTGCAAAACCAGCATTTGACCAGAAAAATCCTTCTGGACAAGCAACAGCACTGGGACCAGTTAAATTAGTATTTTTAATCTCGATAATTTTTCCTTTGTGGCTGAAGCTTCCATTTTGCATCCCGCCACCGTAATAGAATTCGTTTTTGTTCTGACGTAAGAATTCGCTAGAATAATCGCCCCCCAGTTCAATTGGACTACTTTGCATCATGCGGTAGCGATGTAATTGATCGTCAAAAATACTGAAGATAGCTGGATTCTTTTGTAAGCGAAGTGAAAACTGACCGCTTTTAATGGTGAAAGTCTCATCGGTTACTAAAAGCTGAGAATCTTCAAATGGACGCAAACTAAAGTTACTTGCTGCGATGGTTAATGATGGAGTTAAAGGCTTAAATTCTGCTGCTGGATCAACGATTAAACGAAAGATACCTTTAGCAATAATGTATAGACGCGCTCTTGTTCCATCTTCAAATTGCAAATCATAGTAGCGAGTACCCTTAGCCACGTGGACTAAACGACTTAAATGTTGAGGTTGTTGTTTGTTAGTAATTTCAGACATAATTAGTTTTCTTCTTTAAATTAAATTTTTCATTTACGTATAGTTCATATTATAACGAAAAAATGAGTTTCGTGTTTTTTTAGATTTGACATAAAGCGCTTTCTGGAATATTCTGTAGAAGGTGGTACTAACCAGTTAAAGATTGGATGGGGTTAGAAGATGAAAAAACCACTTTATCAGCAAGTTATTTCAGATCTCGAAAAGAAAATTAAGACTGAAATGAAGCCAAATGATCGATTACCGAGTGAACGACAACTTTTGAAAGAGTATGGTGTTAGTCGAAATACGATTCGATTAGCATTAAATGATTTAGAAGAGCGCGGCATTATTTATCGATTGCATGGGAAAGGTACATTTGTTTCGACAATTTATCTAGATCAAACCAACTTGGGAAGTATGTATTCTTTTAGTGAGCAGATGTCTGAAGCAGGTCACAAGCCAACAACACAAAACCGCACATTAGAACTTGTGACACCTGAAGAAGATGTTGCAAATCAGCTTAATTTAAAAACTGGTGAGAAGGCATACAAATTAGTTAGGTTACGTCTAGCTGATGGAGTACCACTAATGTATGGAGAAACTTATTTACCTGAAAGAATTTTCCCTGATCTAAAAATGTCAGACCTAGAGGACAACTTATATACAGTGATGAAGCAAAAATATAATGAACAAAGTATTCTTGCTTTTGAAGATGTACAAGCAGTTAACTTGGACGAAAAAGATAGCAAAATCTTGGGTGTTAAGCCTGGGGATGCAAGTTTGAAGATTTTTAGACGGGCAATCAATGATAAAAATGTACCGATCGAGTTCACTATTTCTCTTGCTAGAGGAGATAGATTCATTTATCGATCACGTCAATACAATCATTTAGTTTAATTATTGAAAGGAATAGGCTCATGTTTACTAAAACCGATGCAGAATTAAAAAAGATGGGTGCAGATATTACTACTAGAGAAATTCAACAACAGCCTTCTTTATGGAAAGAAACTTTTAAGATATATAAAGAAAAGAAAACAGAAATCGATGATTTTTTAGCTAAAATTACTAAAAAATTCGATAAGGTAAAAGTGATTTTTACCGGCGCAGGAACTAGCGCTTACGTAGGCAATACGGTAATGCCTTATTTGAGAAAGCATGGAG
Organism: Lactobacillus sp. UMNPBX19; assembly: GCF_002553805.1. NCBI lineage: Bacteria > Bacillati > Bacillota > Bacilli > Lactobacillales > Lactobacillaceae > Lactobacillus > Lactobacillus sp. UMNPBX19. The sequence goes on along the minus strand of NZ_PCYR01000002.1, from coordinate 46,529 downwards.
ACCGTAGTAAATACGACTTTGAAGCAATTGATACAACTAAAATTGTTTCAACACCGGAAGATTATCTTGAAGCAGATACACCAACAATTTTGGTTTCTTTTGCTCGTAGCGGTAATTCCCCTGAGTCAGTTGCAACTGTTGAACTTGCTAAGCAATTAGTTACTAATTTATATCAAATTGCTATTACCTGTGCTCCAGAAGGACATTTGGCTCAAGACTTAAAAGATGATCCAAATGGCTTAGTTCTTTTAATGCCTGCTAAATCATTAGACCAAGGTTTTGCAATGACTGGTTCGTTTTCATGTATGAGTTTAGCTACTTTATTAGTTTTTGATACTAGAAGTGATGCTGAAAAAGAAGCAATTGTTAATGAAATTGCTGAAATGGGCCAAAGTGTAATTGACCGTGAAGATGAAATTCAAAAGTTAGTTGATACTGATTTTGATCGAATTACTTATATTGGTAGTGGCGCTTTAGGTGGATTAGCTGAAGAAGCACGACTTAAAATTTTGGAATTAACAGCTGGAAAAGTAGCAGCCTTATTTGATACTTCGATGGGATTGAGACATGGTCCAAAATCATTTTTAGATAAGAAGACGATTGTTTTTGACTTTGTTTCTAACAATACCTACACCAGAAAATATGATTTGGATATTTTAGATGAGATTAAGGCCGATCAAATTGTTCCGTTAGTAATGGGAGTAGGTCAGCTTAAAAAGGGTCAAGATTTTGATGGGAAATTCTTTGCCTTTGCTGGAAAAGAAGTGCCTGATGCATATTTAGCCTTACCGGATATTATGTTTGGACAAACAATTGCATTGCTTACTTCAATCAAAGTAGGAAATACCCCAGATACTCCATCCCCAACAGGTACTGTTAACCGTGTGGTTAAGGGAGTAACAATTCACAAATTCATCAAATAAAATTCAAATTTTGAAAACAGTTTCAGATTAAAATATAAATTAATTTAGGGAGTTAACTATTATGTCATATTACATCCATGCAGGAAAATTCTTTTTAGAAAATAGAACTGAAAAGGGCGGTTATCTTGAAGTTCAAGATGATGGCAACTTTGGTTTATATTATCGAGAAGATGAAAAGCCAAGCCATGGCTTAATTAAAGAATATGGCGATCAATGGATTGCCCCTGGTTATGTAGATACACATATTCATGGTTTGCTTGATGAAGATACGATGAAGAGTGACTGGGAAGGCATTGACAAGATCTCAAATGGCTTATTGCAAGCTGGTGTAACTAGCTGGCTACCAACAACTATTACTGCTAGTGACAAAGAATTAACAGAAACTTGTGAAAAGTTTGCTGCACATAAGGGTGAAGAAACTGGTGCTAAAATCCAAGGTTTGCATTTTGAAGGACCGTTCTTTACTCCAAAACATGGTGGAGCAGAAAATCCAAAGTACATGACTGATCCATCAATTATGCTTTTGAAAAAATGGCGTAAAGTTTCAGATGACATGCTAATTAAGATTTCAATGGCACCTGAAAGAAAAAATGCTCGTCAGTTTGTACGTGAGGCAGTAAAAATGGGCTTGGTTGTTGCCTTAGGTCACTCAGATTCTAATTTTGAAGACGCTATTGGTTGTGTTGAAGCTGGTGCTAGTGTATTTACCCACACATTTAATGGGATGAATAGTTTGTCACAACACTCACCTAATATTATTGGTGCTGCTTTTTCTTCACGTTTAACAACCGATGAATTAATCTGCGATGGTCACCATGTTGAAGAACCGGCTGTTCGTGCTTTAGTAAACGCACGGGGACCAGAACATATTGCCTTGATTACAGACTGCATGCAAGCAGGTTTAATGCCAGATGGGGACTATGTTTTGGGTGAATTGCCAGTTTATGTTAAGGATGGAATGGCACGTCTAAAAGAAACTAATAATTTGGCAGGTAGTATTTTGCTCTTAAAGGATGCAGTTAAGAATGTAGTTGATTGGAATGTTGCAACACCTGAAGATGCAGTTATGATGGCTAGTTATGTGCCGGCTAAGAGCTGTAATTTACTTGATAAGTGTGGTGTGATTAAGCCAGATCATCCAGCTGATTTTGTTGTATTAAACCATGATATGACTGTAAGTGAAACTTATTTAAACGGTGAATCACGTTACAAAGCTTAAAAGTTTATACTTTTGCAAGTAACTTTAGAGAATCTTAAAAAAGTGGTTGCAACCAGTTGACTAACAAAACTTAATATACTAAGATTAAAATTGTAGAAAGCGCTTACAAAGTATTTATAAAAGATGGAGGAATCTCTATGAATATTGTGGGAGCTAGAATTGATGGACGACTTGTCCATGGTCAAGTAGCTAATCTTTGGACTCCAAAACTTCAAGCTGATCGTATTATTGTTGTTGATGAAGAAGCAGCAAAAAGCGATATTCAAAAAAGTGGTTTAAGAATGGCTACACCTCTTACTACTCGTCTTAGTGTTTTGCCAGCAAAGGTTGCAGCTGATCACTTAATTCATGATCGTTATGGTAACCAGCGAGTATTTATTGTCGCTAAAAAGCCAGCAGCCTTCTTAGATTTAATTAACTTAGGTCTTAAACTTGATACCTTGAATGTAGGTACCATGTCTCAAACTGATACTACTAAGCAAGTGACTAAGCAAATCAATGTTGAAGAGAAAGACGTTGAAGACTTTAATAAAATAGCAGATAAGGGTGTGAAAATCACAGCTCAGTTAACTCCAAGCGATGATTCTCATGACTTTATGAAATTAATGAATGAAAAGATTAAATAGGAGGTTTAATTATGGCTTGGTGGCAAATATTACTACTTACCCTCTATGCTGGATATGAAATTCTTGATGAATTACAAATTTATTCATCATTGAATACACCAGTTGGAGCTGGCTTGATTGCTGGTTTAATCATGGGTGACTTAAAAACCGGTTTAATTATTGGTGGTGCCATGCAACTTACAGTTTTAGGTGTTGGTACTTTCGGTGGTGCTTCTAAGATTGATGCAACTACTGGTACAGTTTTAGCAACAGCATTTTCTGTAAGTATTAAAGGAATGAGCCCACAAGTAGCTATTTCTTCAATTGCGGTTCCTGTAGCTGCAATCATGGTTCAATTGGACGTTTTGGCAAGATTTGCTAACACTTATTTTGCTCACAGAATTGATCACTTAATTGAAGAAAACAATTATAAGGGAATCGAAAGAAACTTCCTTTACGGTGCGATTCCATGGTCTTTATCTCGTGCAATCCCTGTCTTTATTGCTTTAGCATTTGGACGCGGCTTAGTTCAAACAATTGCTAACTCATTGAACGGAAACTTAAAGTGGTTAGGTACTGGTTTAACAGTAGCTGGTGCTGTCCTTCCTGCAGTTGGTTTTGCTATTTTGCTTCGTTACTTACCAGTTAAGAAGCACATTGCTTACTTAATTATGGGATTCACATTTACTACTTTATTCTCAGTTTTGTTTACAAGCATTCAAACTTTGGGTACAGGTCTTCAAGCAGCAAATAAATCATTTACTGCAACTTTCAATGGCCTACCAATGCTTGCAATGGCTTTGATTGGATTAGCATTTGCAATCTTACACTACAAAGATGAAATTAGTGGCAAAGGTGGCAGTGGTAAAGGCGGAACAAAAGAAGTCACAACTACTACAGAATCCACTAATGTAGCTTCAGAGGGGGAAATCACTGATGATGAACTCTAAACCAACTTATAAATTAACAGATAAAGACTTTAATCAAATTAACAGACGTTCTCTATTCGGTTTCCAACTAGGTTGGAACTATGAAAGAATGCAGAATACTGGGTATTTATTCTTAATCTTGCCACAACTTCGTAAGATTTATGGTGATAATACTCCAGAATTGCAAGAAATGATGAAGACGCATGTTCAGTTCTTTAACACTTCTAACTTCTTCAATACCATTATTACCGGTATTGACTTAGCTATTGAAGAAAATGAAGGTGTTGAAGGTAAAGATACTGTTACTGGTTTGAAGGTTGGATTAATGGGACCTTTCGCCGCAATTGGTGACTCAATCTTTGCTGCATTGATTCCGACAATCTTCGGTGCCTTGGCTGCTTCTATGGCTTCTCAAGGAAACCCAGTTGGTGTATTTATCTGGATTGCTGCTCAAATTGCTATCTGTTTCTTCAGATGGAAGCAACTACGGTTTGCTTATGATAAAGGAGTAACTCTTGTTACTGATATGAGAGACCGTTTGAATGCTTTAACTGATGCTGCTACAGTACTTGGTGTATTTATGGTTGGTGCTTTAGTAGCTACGATGGTTAACGTTAAGTTTGCCTGGGTACCACAAATCGGTAAAGTTACCATGGACATCCAAAACAACTTAGATATGATCATTCCTAAACTATTGCCTGCTTTGATTGTTGGCTTTGTTTACTGGTTACTTGGAAAGAAGAAGATGACCTCAACTAAGGCTATCTTAATTGTTTTAGTTCTTTCAGTTATTCTTGGCGGTGTTGGTGTTCTTGCTAAGATTTAGCAGTAAATTAAAGGAAAAATATTATGACAAAAGAATTAGTGCTAATCAGTCATGGTAAGATGGCTGAAGAAGTTAAAAAAAGTGCAGAATTGATTATGGGGCCTCAAGAACATATTCATGTAGTATGTTTACTTCCAGAAGAAGGACCAGAAGATTTTGAAAAGAAATTTCAAGATACCATTAACGGTATTCCTGAAGAAGATTTAACAGTATTTGCTGATTTAATGGGTGGCACACCAGCTAACACAGTTAGTCGCTTGATTATGAGTGGTCAAGATATTCACCTAATTGCAGGGATGAATCTCGCTATGGTAATTGATTGGCTAAATAGTCAAATGATTGGTAATGATGCAGATTCTGTGGCTGCTGGTAAAGCAGGGATTGTAGATATTAATCAAATGCTTGCTAGCATGAAGAAATAGCTTATTTATATAGATGTCGAAAACGACTTGCGTTGGTAAAACCATACGTGGGTCGTTTTTTATAATGAAAAATGTATAAATTACTGCGTAATAAACTATTGGACATCTCTTCAAATATTCCTTTTTCTAATCCTAATAGTGAATTAGCATGATTTAAATATTTAGAAATAACTTTAATTTTTAATTCAGTTGAATATTTGGTCATAAAAAAGTGCCTCACAATCATTAGATTTATGTCTAACAATTATGAGGCACTTCATTTCGTTTCTATCAAATTTTTTGTTGATTAATTTGTTACAATATAAATAATTTAATGACAGTGCTATAATAGAAAGGTCAAAGTATGAATAAATTTTGTCCCCATTGTGGGAAATCAATTAAGGCTACGGATCGATTCTGTCCACATTGTGGAAGGTCAGTTATATGTTCCAATTCTGAGATGCCTAAAAGAAGTGAAATTCACAGCAATAGATTAAAATCAAAAAAAAGAAATATTATTATTGGATCAATTATCGCCGCATTTATCCTTATTTTTGGTGGCTGGGGATTGTATCAACATTGTGGAAATTCGACTAATAGCACTGTGATTGGTGGTAATGGAAAATTAACTAGTGCTGAGATTAAAAAGATTCCAAGTAAGCAACTAGCTGCTTGGGCAATCCTTTATGCTGATAAAAAATATGGCAAAAAATGGGGAGAAGCAGCTGATGATTTAGGAAGCGGTCACTTAACAATAGAAAATTATTCAAAATATCGTTTTGGAGATTATGAGATCAGTGCTACTGACGGAAGTAGATTATATGTTATAAATGATCAGGTTGGCTATTTAGTTTCTAAAGATAATAAAGAGATAACTTATGTTGGAAATAAGTCTAGCTACAATAATAGAAGTGTTTTAACTCAGATTTATCCAGAAATTAAATCTGAAAACACGGAGAAAAATGTAAATATTTGGAATGATAATCTATCGATTGTTACTGGTAAGTCGGATGAAAAAGCTAATGATCAGAGTTCTAAAACTAACACAAAATCTAAGAAGACTACATCTAAAGACCGGCTATGGTCAAATAACCAAAATGATGAATTAATTAGTTATATGGATGAATTCGGCAATAAGATGCATCAATTTTATGAGCATTATAATGAAGGAGAAGATGATCTGGTAACATTAGCTGGAGAGCATTTCCCACGCGATATTAGTGAAGATACTTACCCATTTAAATTGAGCTCTGGAGATCACGATAGTAGGGATCCTAAAGATATGGAAACTATTAAGTTGAAATGGAATCCGCAAGTAACTAATAAAGATAATGACAGTGATACATATAATGTAGTTGCTATTTTTAATCATAATGGTAAAAGTGCAGAAGATCATATAACGTATCTGTTCTGTTTTTATCATGGAGAACCAGTTGCCTTGGTTGATCAGACGACAAATGGAGGTTATGTGGTAGTTCATCCAACTGCTAACCAAGATTTAGCTTCTCACTTTAACGAAATTGCGGAGAATAATTAATTTTAGTATTTCATAAAGTGTCTGTGTCTGGAAAAAAACTCAGAAATTAAGAAATTATACTAAATCTTGGTATTGATAAACTTTGATTTAATAAGATTTTTCTTTTGAGTAAAAGTCCAAAATTAACTAAAAACGGACTTTTTTTGTAGAGAAAATAGGTCAAAGAGTATTATTGCAGGCTGAAATATTTAAATAGGATAAGTGTAGTATCATAAGACGTTAATGTGTTATAAAACAAGGAGATGACAATGACTAAACGTAAGATATGGACTTTAATTGTATCTGTTATTTTAATTCTGGGATGTATTTGGTTTACATTTTATTATGCTAATGGTCTACAAAAGGATACTGTTAAATTCCAAGACGGTACAGTCTATCAAGGCACAACTGAAAATGGAAAACTTCGTTCTGGCGTAATGCATTTTAACAATGGCGATACTTATACTGGTGCGTTTAAAAACGGCCATTTTGAAGGCTTAGGTACTTATAAATCGCATGAAGGTTGGACGTTTAAAGGACAATTTCATCACGGAGTTGCCCAAGGAAATGGACAGTTAATGAAGAAAGGAAAAGTAATTCAGTCTGGGAAGTATGAGAGGGGAGTATATGTTAAACAATGAGAATTAAATGGTTTAGTTTAATCCGAGTCACGGGTTTAATTTGTGTGCTTCTTTATCACTTCTTCCGGATGCGCTACACTGGTGGCTTTATTGGTGTAGATATCTTTTTCACATTTTCTGGATATTTGATTACTGCTTTAGCCTTAGATGAGTTTAGCCGGTCTAATAAATTTAGGTTAGGAGATTTTTATTATCGTCGAATAATGAGGATCTTGCCGCCTTTATTGTTAATGATAGCCTTTGTCTTACCTTTTACGCTTTTGGTAAGTAAAGACTATATTACTGATCTTCCTAAACAATTAGCAGCCGCAGTTGGTTTTTCAACCAATATTTTTGAAATTAATACTGGTGGAACTTATGAATCGCGCTTTATACCACATCTATTTGTGCATACGTGGTCATTAGCTATTGAAGTCCAATTCTACTTAGTTTGGGGCTTTATTTTATATCTTTTAACCAAGATTACACCTAATGTTAAAAAGTTCAGAATACGTGTATTTTTTGCATCTGCAGTTTTAGCGGCTGTAAGTGCAACGGTAATGTATTTACGTGCACAAAGTTTAAGCGAATTTTCACCAATTTATTTCTCAAGTATTGCGCATATTTTCCCATTCTTTATTGGAAGTATGCTCGGTTCGATTGCAGGAATTCAAGATTTATTGCCTGCGTTTAGTAATAGTGTAGCAAAACATTGGAATAAAGCTGGTGCCGTTACTTTTATGGTGCTAAATTTAGCGTGTTTATTTGCTTTAGCTTATGTTTTACGCTTTGATCAACGTAAGACTTATATGTTTGGCTTTTTGTTAGCAAGTTTATTTGCGGCTTGTGCAATCTTAGGAGCTAATATTTTACACCGTAAAACACCTAACACTAAGGAACCGTTTATTTTTACTTATATTGCAGACATTAGTTATAGTGTCTACTTATTTCACTGGCCTTTGTTTGTAATTTTTTCAAAAATTTATCCAACTTGGCTAGCAGCTTTAATTACGACAATTCTTTCAGTTCTTTTTGCAAGTGTATCGTTTTATTTCTTAGAACCTTTAATCAGAGGAAAAGCTGTTTCAATTGGAAAACATAAAATCACTTTCAAGCATATTGTGGCTCCCTTAGGACTAGGCTTAACACTTGCTATCGGTCTTGGGGTATATTTATGCCTGCAGGCACCTTCAATTTCCTCTTTAGAAAAAAATCTACTGCTTGGCGGAATTCAGCAGGACGCAGATCAATTAAGTACTACCTATGTTCAAGCAGCACCTAAGCCTCCTAAGAAAGAAAATGCGCAAAATAGTGTACAAGATGATGGAGCAACTATTATTGGTGATAGTGTAACTTTAGGAAGTAGAAAATATCTCTTAGATCATATGAAAAATGTTGATATTGATGCAGAAGGTAATCGTACTATGGATAAGGCCTACAATGTGCTGATAAACGCGCAAAATTTAGGTCGATTAAAACGCAATGTTGTAATTTGTATTGGGACCAATTCTTTAGATGATTATCAACAGCAGACTGAGAAGGTTATTAAAGATCTAAAACCAGGCCATCATTTAATCTTTATTACTCCGCATGATGGTCATGCCGACTCATCATATAATTCCTATAAGTTAGCCGTTTGGGAACGAACTCTTCCTAAGAAGTACAAGTTCATTACAATTGGTGATTGGGACAAGGTGGCTCGGGCACATCAGAATCTATTTGCAGGTACTGATGGAACACACTTTGGAGGTCGAGACGATATTAGTAAATTGTATCTAGACTGCATTAAGGGTGCCTTGACTCGTGCGGAGAAGACGCCAGTAAAGAAGTAGGATGAAAAACGGCTTTGCAATAGTTCGCAAAGCCGTTTTTGGTAATTTAAATAATATTAATAGATAGTTAGATGGGAAAGTAAAATGAAAAGGAAGATAATTATTTATATGTCAGTGGCAGGTCCCTTATTAGGATTAACAGGTTGTGACAAAGTAGTTCAGCCGAATTTGTCAATTCAAGTAAAAGTTCTTCTTCAGTCTCACAATCAAAAGGACCTAGTGCTAACCAAGAAGAATCTTCGGAGATGAAGGAGCAGTAACTATTCCAAAGGAAATGAGAGGGAGATGGTATCTCGCCAATGCAGAGACTGGAAAAATTACAACAATTGTATTTGGCGAAAGTTGGATTACTTATGAAGATCTATATACAACTGAATTACACAAGAAGAAAGATGGCTTTGATGCGTATGAGTATGGACGACATCACCTAGGCTATGAACAAAAAACTAAAAACTGGGGTGAGGCACCAAAAAGCATTTCTTCTGAAACTGGAAAAATAAAAATTAACATTTGAGGGTGGAATGTAGGAGGTGGAAATGCTGTCTATACTACAGCTACAGAGCATGATCAAACGGTTTTAGTTGTTGCAGGTGGAGCTGGAGAATGGGTAAATGAAGTAGGCTGGCGAAGTAAATCAGACGCTGAAAAATATGCTAATGAAAAATTCAGTAATTTACATTATAATTCCGATACAGATGATAATGATGACTACATAAAGATCCAGAAATGAGAGAAAAGATTATGCTTTACGAAACAAGAATGTTAGAACGTGAACAAGATGCTATAAAAAAACGGTAGATTTTAATTTCTACCAGTTTATTTTTCTACGTAAAGTCAAGCACAATACAGGTTTTCATAATCAGCCTTCTTCTCTTGAAAACCTGGTAATTTAAGTAAGTTATGATGAATCGTAAGTTTAGTTGAATCATTTACTAAGTCACAGTGTGGAAACATTTTAACAATAGACCAGTAATTAAACCCTTTACTCGTACTAAATAAATCTTCAAGGTATGGAAAAGTCAATTGGAGAAGTTTATGGGGTCGATTTTTAGCCATAACAAGATCATTGGTTAATTGATCATAGAATCTGCTTAAAGCATTTAGCTGATGATATTCTTGCTCTTGCAATTGGTTAACTGGATGATGGTAAAGTTTTTGAATCAAGGCTAAATGATAGGCATCAGTTTTATTATGTCTAAGACCAAGATCCATCTCTTTCTTAGCCTTTAACGGATTTAAAATGACATACTCATAACCATAGTCATCTAAGAAAGACTGCAATCTTTTAGAATAAACATCAGTAGCTTCAAAAATAATTTGAGGGTGTTGAGTGAAGGCTTTTAGGTCTTTCAGTAACTCTAAAAAAAACAGGACGATCATTAGTAATTGTTGTAATAGATTTACTATCATTGATTAATTCACAAACAGTTGATGTACTTTACTTACATCAATACCAAAGATAACTTTCATTTTCAAAAACCTCCCAAAATATACTAGTAAAGCCATTTTACTTAGGAAATCAGATCTAATTTTCTAAACTCGACATTAAATGTCCACATTCTTCGAAGAGATTGCATAATTTCTCAGTAAGACTGCCAGTTTTATATACGACGTCAAGCATCTAAAAGACCGATGACATAAGGTTTTACTACTATTTTAAATTTTACGGCTAAAACAAAAAATAGTGAATCAGCTATCCCGTCGGATAATCGATTCACTATTTAGCTTAGAATGTTTTATTTAAATTAATATACAGCACCATCATAGAAGTTGTATCTTGGACGGTTGAAATCAAATGTAGCTAATTCACTCATTTTAATTACGTTGTCAGCAACGCCCCAACTCATCAAATTGATTGATTCACCATATAATTCATCAGGAATTACAAGTAAAACATACTTTCCTTGAGACATAGCGTAACCTAATTCCATCCCTAAACCAACGTCTTCTTCTTTAGGAACATAAACGCCAAGCATAACGTCACTAGTTTTAATACCAACTAAGTCACCATTATAAGTTGCTTGTGCCCATTCTTTATCATGTAAGTATTCGGGATGTTCGTCGACACGAATATCTTTATATTGATTTTGAAGAGGAACATAGCTGTTTTCTAAATCGATAGTAGGATTAGCATTGAGAGCGCTCATTGCATCTTTGTAAGCCTTGTTTTGAGTCTCAGTAAACCAACCAGCACCAAAATAAACTGTTTTTTGTTTTGTCATGGAAAAACCTTTCTTTCTTATCGGTGGAATATTTTTTACATTAACTAACTTTAACAAAATTTGCCCAAAAGAAACACCCACTTTTGTGTTTTTGAAATCGGTTTTATATAATGAAATTAGAAATTTTTGCTTAGGAAAGGCGGAACCTACTACGAATACTAAAAAAAGTCTTTTCGATCCAGAAGCTGTCTTTGTAACAGACTTAACTGATCGAAACGAGATATTCAAGACCGTTTCTCAAAAATTATATGACTTAGGCTATGTTAAAGAAGATTTTTTAGGCGATATTATTGAACGTGAAGATAAGTATCCAACTGGGATTTCGATGAGACCTTTATCTAGAGAACTTCCAGATGTTGCAGTTCCTCATACTGAAGGGGACTATGTTAGCGCACAATTAATTGTACCGATTGCTCTTAGAAATTCAGCAACTTTTAATAATATGGTTAATCCAAGTGAAGCACTGGAAGTTAAGTTCTTATTTTTGATTTTAAATAATGATCCAGATATGCATTCAACTATTTTGGCTAAAATTATGGACTTTCTAGCTGGAACTTCAGTTGATGATTTAAATGAATTATTTAATTCAGATTCAAATGAAGAAATTTATGATTTTTTAGAGAATAATTTTGAAATTGAAAAATAAAAAGAAGCTGCCTTGCAGCTTCTTTTTGTCTCCAGATTAAATTATTAAACTTCCGGATAATCAGTACTTGAAAATGAAAGTGAAAAGTAATCACACCGTTTATAGCCAATAACTAGTTCAACTACTTCACCTGTAGTAGATAAAATAGTTTTTTTGACTTGTCGTACAACGGGATAATCTTTAGCTATTTTTAGTTGCTTACTAATGTCGCTATCAGCTTTTACAATTGTGTCTGTTTCAGTAAAAGGCTCATCAAATAGGTACAATTGCTTATCGCTTTGCAAGGCTTCATAGATACTATGATAATTATTTGGATCTTTAGCTAAATCTCGGTTAATAAACTTAGCTGGTATAAATGAACGGTGCACCATAAATGGTGTGTCACCAATTAACCGTAAACGTTCAATATAGTAGTAACTATCATATTTGGGTAAGCCGAGTTTTTTTAATATTTCGCTCTGCTTTTCTTCTTGAAGTTTCAAAACTTTAACTGAATCTTCCTCTTGTTTATTTGAGAAGACTTCATTATCACTAAGACGAACTAATTTATCTTTTCTTGATCGTGAAATAAAAGTGCCTTTTCCTTGATGGCGAACTAAATATCCTGCCTTGACGAGATCTTTCACAGCTCGGATAACAGTAATTGAAGAAACATTAAACTTATCTTTTAATTGAGCTTCACTATAAAATTTATCTCCATATTTAAATTTGCCAGAGATAATTTCTTGCTTTAGCTCATTTTCAATTTGTAAATATTTTGGAATATCCATAATCTATATCAATCCTCAAGATAGATTCTCCTAAGATCCATGATATCACTGCTTGAGAGCTTCATGGTAGAACGAAGGTATTCGTTGATGCCGCCGTATTGCTGGTTTAGAACGTGTACAGCATGGTCTAAGTATTCTGGATAGACTGACTGAATATCTTTAATAGACTGCAATACACGCTTGCTAGAACCGTCAGCGGCTGCTTGCTTAAGCATGGCGTCAACAAAACTTTTTGTTGTGATATTGGTTAGAGTATAGTCATATTTGATAGTAGTAAAAGGTACACCTAATGCTGATAAGATCAATAAAGCTCCAAATCCTGTCCGATCTTTTCCGGCAGTACAGTGGAAAAGAAGAGCATTCTTGTCTTTATCATTTGTAAGCAAAAGGTCAAAGAATTTACGGTAAGCTTTTTGAGCGGTCTGTCCATTGATCATATCTTCATAGGCAAAGAACATATGCTTAAAGCCAAATTCAGGATCTTTTTCGGCATTCTCTTCTAAAGCAAAGATCCCCTTAGATGCATTAGTTAGATCATCACTAAAAACTGGGTCAAAAACATATTTAGCGCCTTCTGGAACACGATCAGGATGATCATTTTTTTCTTTTTCTGTTCTAAAGTCAACGTCATACTTAACGCCATGTTTTTGCAATAATTCTAAGTCTGATGGAGAAAGATCAGCTAAATTACCAGTTCTAAGCAATTTATTATATTTAATTGTTTGACCGGATACAGTCTTATAGCCTCCAAGTTCGCGGAAATTGCGACCATTTTGGATGCCGATTAATTTCGTCTCATAATTTTCGCTCATTAGTATTTTTCCTCACTATAGTTATTTAAATACAGTATTATTACTTTAACATATTTTTTCTCAGATATTTTATTTTTCTCAGATCTATAAAAAGAAAACAAATTTATTAATTGGTATAATTAATGGTAAAATTACAATGTAAAGATGCAAATTCCATGCGGAGATGATTACTTATGGTAGAAGATTATGACAACATTTTAGTTCCTGTTGATGGTTCTGAAACTGCAGAGCGTGCATTTGATAAAGCAGTAAAGATTGCTCTTGATAACAATGCTCATCTGGATGTATTGAATGTTATTGATACTCGTCAATTTATGGGGGAAATGCAGGATACTTTGATTTCTGGAGATACCATTTATCAAATGACACAGGATTCCGAAGAGTATTTAAAGAGTCTAAAAGAATGGGCTAAGGAACACTTTAATTTTACTGATGTTTCTTACCATATTCGTTATGGCTCCCCTAAGAGAATTATTGCTGTTGATTTTATTAAAGATCACCACAACGATTTAATTATTATGGGTGCAACTGGTATGAACGCAGTTGAAAGAATGTTAATGGGTAGTGTTACTGCTTATGTTAACCAACATGCTTTATCCGATGTGTTAATTGTTAAGACTGATCTTGATAATAACAAGGTTGCAAAGCCCAAGAAAAAGTACTTTTAAAAAAACGAACATTATGAAAAAGCACTCTATCATTAGTGATAGAGTACTTTTTTTATAAAGTGGATCGATCCAATTCAATAAATTAATATTTACAAGCGCTTACATTAAAATAATAGTACCCAAGTACGAATATTTTTGATATGATACTTAAGAACGAACGTTAGTACTAGGGAAAGGAAGAACGATAATGGCGAATTTCGATTACAACATTATAAATCGTAACCAAAATTCAGTGGCTCGTTCTTGGGCTGATTCCTTAGGTGAATCAGTCTTCATTGGTGTTGGCGCTTTCGTTGCTTTTTTTAGCGACTTTTCTGGCTCAATGTGATTAGCTCTTTTTGTCAGCTCATCATATTGGGTCTTTTTTTGTATTTGTCATTTAATGTTTTTCATTAGGAGGAAATGATGAAAAAGTTCAAAAAAGTCTTAGTAGGCCTTTTTGCAATTTTACTTGCTGTTGTTGCAACTGCTTGTTCTAACAAGTCAAACAGTTCAAAGGATGGTTATACACCTAAGTCATTAACTATTCAGTTTGTACCTAGTCAAGCTGCTAATAAGCTTGAAGCTCGTGCTAAGCCTTTAGAAAAGATGCTTTCAAAGAAACTTGGCATTCCAGTTCATGTTTCAATGTCAACTGACTACAATACTGTTGTTGAAGCAATGAAATCTAAAAAGGTTGATGTTGGTTTCTTGCCACCAGATGGTTATGTATTAGCTCACAAGCAAGGAGCAGCTAATGTTTTACTTCAAGCACAACGCTACGGTGTAAAACAACCAGGTGGTCAAGCTACTAAGAACTTAGTTAACTCTTACAGAGCCGAAATTCTTGTTAAGAAGGGTTCTAAGATTAAGTCTTGGAAAGATTTAAAAGGTAAGAGTATTTCAGTTCAAAACCCAACTTCTTCAGCAGGATATGTTTTCCCAGTTGCTGAACTTGAAGAAAAAGGGTTAAACGTTCCAAAGGATTGTAAGTTAGTTACTGTTACTGGACACGACCAAGCAGTTCTTAACGTATTAAATGGCGATACTGACGCAGCATTTGTTTTTGAAGATGCTCGTAACATCGTTAAAAAAGATAATCCTAAGATTATGGACCAAGTTGTTCCAATTTACTTCACTAAGCCAATTCCTAACGATACTATTTCTATTAGAAGCGATATGTCTAAGTCATTCCAAAAGAAACTTGCAAAGGCATTTATTGAAGTTGGTCAATCTAAAGAAGGTAAGAAGATTATCGAATCTGTTTACAGTCACGAAGGCTACACTAAGTCTAAGGACAGTAACTTCGATATTGTTCGTAAATATGACAAGATTATTGCCAAGGACAAGAAATAGTCAATTAAATATAGCTTAGTTAGTAAAAAGATAATTGTCTCTAAAAGATGATTATCTTTTTATGCACTGTAAACAATATAAATATGTTAAGGAGAAATTTAGATTAAATGGCAGCTACTAATCAGCCAATGATTCAACTTAAAGACGTTAGCAAAATTTATGATAACGGAACAGTTGGTTTAAAAGATATTAACTTAAATATTGATAAGGGAGAATTTGTAGTAGTAGTAGGTCTATCTGGTGCAGGTAAGTCAACATTACTTCGCTCTATTAATCGTCTACAAGATGTTTCTAAGGGAGATATCTTAATTGATGGCAAATCAATTACGTCTGCTAAAGGAAAAGACTTGCGCGAAATTCGTCGTGATATCGGTATGATTTTCCAGAGCTTTAACTTGGTTAAACGTTCAAGCGTTTTGCGAAATGTTTTAACTGGTCGAGTAGGTTACTATCAAACTTGGAAGACAACTTTTAACTTATTTACTAAAGAAGATAAACAAAAAGCATATGAAGCATTGCAACGAGTTGATTTAGCAGATAAAGTTTATACTCGTGCAGACCAACTTTCTGGTGGACAACAACAGCGTGTTGCTATTGCTCGTGTACTTACTCAAAATCCTAAAATTATTTTAGCTGATGAACCAACAGCTTCTCTTGATCCTCAAACTTCACGTCGAGTTATGCATGACTTGAAGATGCTTAATGAAGAATATGGTATGACAGTTGTTGCTAATCTTCACAGTGTTGAACTTGCTAAAGAATTTGGAGATAGAGTAATCGGTGTTCGTGCCGGTCAAATCGTTTATGATGGCAAGATGAGTGAAACTTCTCAAGCTGTCTTTGACGATATTTACAATGGCGGAAACGGCAAGAAAGGGGAAGAAGATGCCTAAATCTAAGGAACAGCATTTAGCTGAATTGCCTAAAAAGAAATTTAAAATTATGAACCTTGTTTGGGTCGTAATTATGGTTTTAGGTCTCTTTCTTTCGGTAAATGTAACCAATACGCACATTAGCGTTTTGTTTAATAACTTTAGCCAATTTACTGATATTTTTGTTCAAATGTGTCACCCTGATTGGGGATATGCAGCTACAGCAGTTCCACTTTTAATTGAAACAATTAAAATGGCAATTTTAGGAACTGTCATGGGATCAGCAATTGCTTTTGTTTATTCTCTTTTAATCGCTAGAAATATTGTTAAGAATAAGGCTGTTACTGGAATTCTAAGAATAATTATGAATATTGTTAGAACTATTCCAGACCTACTCTTAGGTGCAATCTTTGTTGCCGTTGTAGGTATTGGTCCAGTTGCCGGTGTTCTCGCCTTAACTGTATTTACATTTGGTGTGGTTGTTAAATTGTTCTATGAAGCAATTGAAACAATTGATCCAGGCCCAATCGAAGCTTTAACTGCTGTTGGTGCAAACAAGCTTCAAATTATCCACTTTGCTGTGATGCCACAAATTATTACTTACTTTATTTCTTATGTTTTATATGCATTTGAAATTAACGTCAGAGCCTCAACGGTTCTTGGATATATTGGTGCTGGTGGTATTGGTCTTTACTTGCAACAAACGCTACAAGTCTTTGACTATGCTAAGACTGGTCTGATTATTTTGATTATTATCGTTGTCGTAGTTATTATCGACTATGTTTCTACTAAATCTCGGGAGGCGTTGATGAAATAATGGATACTACAATGAAAAAACTACCTCCTAAACCAGTTGATACCAAGAAAAAAATTAAGCACTGGGTAATTGCAATTGTTACTGTAGCTTTAATTATTTGGTCATTTGTAGGAATGAACTTTGGTGGAATAAAAGCAACTGCTGGTCAAATTGCCGGTGCTATTTTAGCTGGTATTTTCCATCCAGATTGGTCTTATGTATATAACGGGAGCGGTGAAGATTTAATTTCTCAATTGTGGGAAACAATCTGTATTGCTTTCTTAGGTACTTTTATTTCCGCAGTTATCTCATTACCTTTCGCTTTTTGGGCAGCTAACACGCGCCATAAAAAATGGTATACTTCTCGTTCTGGAAAAATTGTTTTAGCAATTATACGTTCTTTCCCAGAAATTGTTTTAGCTTTGATGTTTATTAAAGCTGTTGGACCTGGTTCGGCAGCCGGTGTTTTAGCTTTGGGTTTCCACTCAGTGGGGATGCTTGCTAAATTGTTCTCTGAAGCAATTGAAAACCTTGAAGAAGGAGCTAATGAAGCCGTTACAGCAGCCGGTGGTTCTAAATTTAACATTATTATGTTTGCAACGATGCCCAACTTAATGCCCGCTTTAATTTCTAACACTTTATACCGTTTTGACGTTTCAATCCGTTCAGCATCTATTCTAGGTTTAGTTGGTGCTGGTGGTATTGGTTATCCATTAATTATTGCTTTGCAGTATCGTCAATGGAACCGTGTAGGTGTTATCTTAGTTGGTATTATTGTCATGGTTGTCATTATTGACTGGATTTCTGGTTGGATTCGAAAGAAATTAGTCTAATTAATTAGTAAAACATGTAGTTTATCTAAACTACATGTTTTTATTTTGATAAATTATAAAGTTTTTTGTAATATCTACCTATAATATGGATAAGTACAGGAAAAAAAGAACTTTTTTGTTATAATGGAAGTTGTATTTCAAGGAGGACAATATGGATAATTTAACTACCATGACATTGGCTGACGATATGGCTTTATCACAAGAAAAGATTATCAACGGCCAACAAGACCTGAATACCAAGAGAATTTATAATGAAATTAATAGTTTGGATATTCTTGATAAACCAATTGAAGAATACTTTGATATGACTCAAGATGAATACTACAATAGTGAATCTGATGGTAAATTAACTTTACTGCATTTAGATAAACCATTGCGTGAGCTAAGTGATCGTATTTTAACTAACCACGTAGATGGATATGTAGATCAAGACGAGATTAATTTAGCCTATAATCATGAGGATCCATTGCAAGATGGTAGCTATGATCGTGCTACTGATTTACATGTGCTTTTATATAGTTTGAAAGTCATCGGCGCTGTAAGAGCGATTGCTCCTAATGATTTGAAAAAGGTTTTGTCTAAAGATGCGGTTTTATCATTGGGTCTTGCCGCAAATGCTTTGGCAAATAATTAACCCCAAGGCCAAGTAAGGGCCTTTTTTTGTGTGATGAGTGGGGAAGAGTATCATGAAAATTATCAAGAAAACCAAAGGTATGATTGATAAATTTTCCGGTGTAACTCGGAAGATGATGCGAAAGAAAAATAATATTCCATTCGATGGAATGCAAAAGTATATGACTGTTGGTGAGTATAACGTTGGAGCGCCTGAAGGAACTCCTCATGGTGAAGAATATAAGCTCATTGTTTATAAGGACACTGACAATGTCTTGCACCAAGCTTTACGTTCGATTAATGCGTCTGATCTAGCACCAGCTTATGTTCGGAAGTTTGATAAAAGGCTAAACCGTTATACTGCATTTGTTAATAAACAGACAGGACGTCGTTATATCGTTGAAGATCAATTAGATCAGTTAGTAGATTATGTGAAAAAGCATAGCCGAGATGACTATAACTCAGTTAATATCGGTGTTTTAACCGATACGCACTATAAAGATGCTGATAGTATTGATTTTTATGGGCATAACGGACTTCGTCATGTTAAAGAGTTTAATTATCTTGAAGATAAAGATATTTTAGATTTAAAGGCTCATTTAGGTGATTGGATGGATGGATCCGACCCAGGATTAGTTGGCGAAGCAGAGTTGATATCTTTGTCTAGAACGTTTAGATCTAAAAAAACTAACTTTGCTGTCATTAAAGGTAATCACGATGAAAATGATAAATTTGATGAGCACCATGATCTGAAAGCTAGTTTTCCGAAAAATGAATTTGAAGATATAATGTGGCCAAGTATGTATGCGCAAGATGGTATTCACTATATTACGCGCAAGCATGGGGTTGCATATTTTGATAAAGATGACGTCAGAATCATTACGGTCAATACATCTGATTTACCTTATGAGCTAGACGAGCAAGGTAAGAAAAAATACGATACTAAACTTGCTTTAGCGATTCGTGAAGATCAGATGCAAGAAATTATCGAAATTCTTGAAAATTCAAATGGTAAAACAATTATTTTCATGAGTCATGCAAATCCTATTACTCGCAAGGGAACAAATGCCTTGAAATTTAATGGGCGTTCTCTACATGAATTAATGGTGGCCTTTAATCAACATGAAAAAGGCTACCTTAATTCAAGGGATGTTCCTCCTGAATTTACCCTAGCTAATAGCTTTGATTTCACAAAGATAAAAAATGCAAAAATAGTTGCATATTTATGTGGACACCGTCATACTGAAGACCAATATCGTATTAACGGTATACAATATATATTTTTTAATTGCTCGGCTCTCATGGGCCCCAACCATGCGCTTACTACGCAATACAATAAGCGCTGGAATAGACAGATGGATCATGCTAATGAAGCAGCTGGATATATAGTAAATGTTGATGTTCAAAGGCATTTATTACAAGTATTTGGATATGGAGCTGCTTCTAAGAGACGATTCTATCGAATTTAGTTTTTGAAATGTAAATAGCTTATAATAAGACTACTGTTTATTTTGAGGTGAAAATTACTTATGTGTGGAATTTGTGCGTTTTTTGATCCTGAATTAAAGGATAAAGACTGTGCTATTCAAGGAATGATGGATACAATTAAACACCGTGGTCCATCTTCCAATGGAAAATATATTAATGATAAGGTGGCTTTAGGTTTTAGACGTTTGTCAATTATTGACATTCGTTGTGGAAGTCAACCAATTTTTAATGAAGATAAAAGTAGAGCAATTATTTTTAATGGGGAAATTTATAATTTTAAACCATTAAGAAAAGAATTAATTGATGCAGGTCATATCTTTACTACTAAGGCTGATACTGAAGTTTTACTTCATGGCTATGAAGAATGGGGAATGGATGGCTTATTGAAGAAAGTTCGTGGTATGTTCGCCTTTATAATTTGGGATGACAATACCAAGACTTTATATGGTGCTCGTGACTTCTTCGGAATTAAGCCAATGTACTACTCAGACCAAAATGGTAAGTTAATTGTTGGTAGTGAATTGAAGAGCTTCTTAGCTTACCCAGGCTTTAAAAAGGAATTAAATACTGAAGCAGTTAAGCCATACTTAATGAACCAGTATAACGACTTAAAGGAAACTTTCTTTAAGGGTGTTTACCGCTTCCCAGCAGGTCACTGGTTCGAATATAAAGATGGCAAAATGAAGACTCATCAATACTGGGATGCTAAGTATGTTGAAAATAGCTTAAGTTTTGAAGAAACCTTAGACAAAATCAATGAAGATTTAAAAGAAACTGTTGATTTATACAGAAATGCAGACGTACCAGTTGGTGCATTTTTATCTGAAGGTATCGATTCTTCTTACTTAACTAGTTTACTTGATCCTGAAGATGTCTTCTCAGTTTCTTTTGATGATTCTACATATAATGAAGCATCAAAAGCTAAGGCACTTTCTGACTTACACGGTTGGAAATTCTTTGCAGATAAAGTTGATGCAGATGAAGCAATGCGCGACTTCCCAGAAATGCAATATCACATGGACGAACCAGATGCTAACCCATCTATTATTCCATTATGGTACCTGTGTAAATTAGCTAGAAAGCATGTTACTGTTGCCCTTTCTGGTGAAGGTGCTGATGAATTATTTGCAGGCTACGTTAACTATGGAATGCATACCCATAATGATGTAATTAAGGTCTTTACTGCTGGCTTGAAGAAATTACCTAAGAAGAGTCGTGTTCGTTTAGCTCATAAGATTAAGAAGATGCCTAACTTCCCAGGAAAAGTACATATGTACACTAACTTGGCAGAGCCAAGTGAATTTTATGTTGGTCAATCTGTCATTTATGATATGGACTATCCAACTATCTTTACTTCTAAAGATGCTAATGGTATCTTGCGTGATAAATATAAGAATGATCTAACAGTTAACGGTATTTATCAAGAAGACTTTAAGAAAGTTAAAAATATTGATGAAGTTAAGCAAATGCAATATATTGATCTTCACCACTTTATGCTTAATGACATTGAGCAAAAAGCAGATAAGATCTCCATGGCTCACTCTCTAGAACTACGTGTGCCATATCTTGATAAGAAGATTGCAGAACTTGCTAACTCAATTCCAACTAAATATCTAGTTAACCGTCATGATACTAAATATGCTCTTCGTAAAGCATCTGAGAAGGTCTTACCAGAAGAATGGGCTCAAAGACCTAAGCTTGGTTTCCCAACTCCAATTAAGCAATGGCTTAAGGAACCAAGATTTTACAAACAAGTTAGAGCATTGTTTACTGAAGACTTTGTAGATGACATTTTTGACCAAAAGAAGATTGTTAAATTGCTTGATGATAATTACAAGGGCGATGGTTCAGCTCGTCGTCAAATTTGGGCTATTTACACTTTCTTAGTTTGGTATAAATTATTCTTTGTTGATTATGATGAAACTGTTAAGAAGTATCAACATGTTCAACCAGAAGTAGCAGAATTAATCGAAAGTGGCAGACTTGTTTAATTAAAGTTAGAGAGAAGTACGGATACAAAATGGTACAAGCAAAATTTACCCCTATTTTATTAGGTAGTGATATCAATGTTTACGGAATGGCTCGCTCCTTCAACGAGGCTTATGGAATTAAGGTTCAAGCTTGGGCTGCTAGTCAATTAGCAGCAACGCGCTATTCTAAAATTGTTGACGTAGAAGTTCATGAAGGCTTTGAAGAAGATCCAGGCTTTATGAACGTTATGAAGCAAAAGATTGAAGAATACAAGAATCATCCAGAACCAGTTATTTTAATTGCTTGTGGAGATGGATACGCAGAATTATTGGCTAAGCATAAGGATGAGTTGAAGGATACTTTTGTTGTTCCTTACATTGATTATGACTTGCTAGAGAAGCTAATTTCTAAAGAAGGTTTCTACGAAATTGCTGAAAAGTATGGTCTTCCATATCCACATACTAAGATTGTGACTATGGATGACTATAAGGCTGAAAATTATTTGAATTTACCATTTGATTATCCGGTTGAATTGAAGCCAGAAGATCCGGTTTCATGGTTGAATTGTCAATTTGAAGGCCGTAAAAAAGCCTTTACTATTCACGATGAGGCAGAATTAGTAGATATCGTTGGTAAAATCTATACCAATGGTTATACTGAAGACTTGATTTTACAAGATTTCATTCCAGGCGATGATTCTAACATGCGTGTTCTTAATGCTTATGTTGATAAAGATCACAAGGTTAAGATGATGTGCTTAGGTCACCCACTTCTTGAAGACCCAACTCCTCAATCTATCGGTAATTACATGGCAATTTTGCCAGCCTTCAGCCAAAAGCTTTACGATACTGTTCAATCATTCCTTGAAAAATTGAACTATACTGGTATGGCTAACTTTGACATTAAGTACGATCCAAGAGATGGAGAATACAAATTCTTTGAGATCAACCTCCGTCAAGGTCGTTCAAGTTTCTACGTAACTTTAAATGGTTATAACTTAGCTAAGTGGTATGTAGATGACTATGTTGAAGATAATTTAAAGGACAAGCCAACAGTTTATGGAAATAAAGACGGTGCTAACTATATGTTGTGGCTTGGTGTTCCAAAGAGGATCTTTAAGGAATATGCTTACGACAATGGGTCAAAACGCCTAGCTGAAAAGTTAATTGATGAGGGTCACTACGGTACCACTGTCTTCTATGATAAAGATCGCAGCTTAAAACGTTGGTTATTGATGCACTACATGTTCCATAACTACTATGCTAGATATAAGAAGTACTACCAAGTAAATAAGGGACAATATTTTGAAGAAGAAGCTAAAAAATTAGAAAAACAAGCTCTTCGTGATGGTCAACAAGAAAACCATGAGAATGAAATTTAATTAGAAAAATACTGCTGAGAATTTTTTACTCTCAGCAGTATTTTTTTTGACTACTTTACTAATTATAGAAAATTTTGAAAATGAGTCTCTCTCTTGCTAGACGTGACTTTTGTTTAATACAATATATATGATCCAAAATGTCAATACCTACAATATCATGTAGTTTTTGATAAAATAGAACCATAGATATTGTGAAAGAAGAGAATAACCATGTTACAACAAGATGCTCGAATTAAATCAATTACTCAAATGACGCTGCCAGAAACAGCCATTAAAAGAGACGGTAGCATCTATCCTTTTGCCCTTTACAAAATTGAAATGGTTTTAGATAGCTTGCATCTGACTGAACATGAAGCAGATATTTTACCTGCTCTCCTTAAAAAATTAAATGGTGCAAAGCAGACTTCTACTGAGAAAATAGCAGATGCATTTGTTCAAACATTAATCGAACTCGGCTTTAGTGATGAAGCAAATGCTTATGTTGATTATCGTAGAGAAGACGAGGTCAATTTTAAGAAGCAAACTGAGACTACTAACCGTCTGGGACGTTTAATTCACCATGATCCAACAATTGTTAATGAAAATGCTAATAAAGACTCACGTGTCTTTTCAACTCAGCGTGATTTAACAGCCGGTGTAGTTGGTAAAACAATTGGTTTAACGATGATGCCAGAACATATTGCTAAGGCACACTTGCGTGGTGATATTCACTGGCATGACTTAGACTACACACCACTCAGTCCTTTAACTAACTGTTGTTTGATTGACTTTAAAGAAATGCTAGGTCATGGCTTTACAATTGGAAATGCAAATATTGAATCTCCTCATTCAATCGAAACAGCCACTGCTCAAATGTCTCAAATTATTGCTAATGTTGCTTCTAGTCAATATGGAGGCTGTTCTGCCGACAGAGTAGATGAAGTTTTGGCTCCATATGCTGAAAAAAATTATCACAAGAATATTAAAGAAGCTAGCGAATTTTTTGACGATGAAGAAAAGATCAAGTCTTTTGCAGTTAAGCGAACAAAAAAGGATATCTATGATGCTATGCAAGCTCTTGAATATGAAATTAATACCCTATTTTCAAGTCAAGGACAAACTCCATTTACTACTTTAGGTTTTGGACTAGGAACATCTTGGATTGAACGTGAAATCCAAAAAGCAATCTTAAAGATTAGAATTGAAGGTTTAGGAAAAGATAAGAGAACAGCTATCTTTCCTAAATTAGTCTTTACGCTAAAGAAGGGACTTAACTTACATCCTGGAGATCCAAACTATGATATCAAGGAATTAGCTTTGGAATGTTCTACTAAGCGTATGTATCCAGATATTGTTAGTTATGACATGATTAAGAAAATTACTGGATCATTTAAAGCTCCAATGGGTTGTCGTTCCTTCTTACAAGGTTGGAAAGATCCAGAAACTGGTAAAGAAGTAAATTCTGGTCGTATGAACTTAGGTGTTGTTACTTTAAACCTACCTAGAATTGCCATGGAATCAAAAGGAGATAAAGACTTATTCTGGCAAATTTTTAGAGAAAAAGTCCAAACAGCACATGAAGCTTTGCAAATTAAGGCTAAACGTTGTACTGATGCCGTACCTGATAATGCTCCAATTCTTTATGAATATGGCGCTTTTGGTAAAAGGCTAAATGCAGAAGATAATGTAAATGATCTTTTCAAAAATGGACGCTGTACAGTTTCATTAGGTTATATTGGACTTTATGAAGTTGGTACAGTCTTTTATGGTCCTAATTGGGAACATAATGAGGAAGCACACCAATTTACTATTAATATTGTTAAAGAACTTCACGATTACTGCGCTAAATGGGAAAAAGAGGATCCAAATCACTATCACTACAGTGTATACTCAACTCCAAGTGAAAGCTTAACTGATAGATTTTGTCGTTTGGATACTAAAAAATTCGGTAAGGTTAAAGATATTACTGATAAGGAATATTACACTAATTCTTTCCACTACGATGTAAGAAAACACCCAACTCCATTTGAAAAATTAGCTTTTGAAGCTCCATATCCATTCTATGCCGCAGGTGGATTCATTCATTATTGTGAATATCCAAACCTTAAGCAAAATCCTAAGGCACTAGAGGCTGTCTGGGACTGGGCTTATGATAAAGTAGGATACTTAGGAACCAACACTCCAATTGACCAATGCTACAAGTGTGGTTTTAAGGGTGAATTTAAGGCAACCGCTAAAGGCTTTGAATGTCCACAATGTGGAAATCATGATCCAGAAACTTGTGACTGTGTAAAGCGTACTTGTGGTTATCTAGGCAATCCTTTGAAACGTCCAATGGTTCATGGTCGTCATGAAGAAATTGTCCACCGTGTAAAGCACTTGAATATGGGAATGGAAGAAAAGATGGCTAAGGATGAAGTTAGAAAGAATGACGAATACTGATGCCAGAGAAAGATAAGAATAATCAAGAAGGTCCTGATGTTCGAGGAAATTTAATTAAGGTTAATGTTGGTGGAGATACAATTTTTGTTGATTCTAATCAATATAAGCCGCAAGTTGAACATGCTAAAAAATTAAAACAACAACATAGAAAACCGAAGAATCCTAAGCCACAAGAATGGAAGTCAGAAGAATACTCTAAGCATAAAATTGCTGACTATAAGCCATTTAATTTTGTTGATGGTGAAGGGGTTAGATGCAGCTTATATGTGAGTGGATGCTTGTTTGACTGTCCCGGTTGTTACAATTTAGCAGCCCAGAATTTTAATTATGGACGTCCTTATACTCAAGAATTGGAAGATAAAATTATTGAAGATATGTCTCAATCCTATGTGCAGGGATTAACTTTATTAGGCGGTGAACCTTTTTTAAATACTTGGGTATGCTTGAAATTAATTAATCGTGTGCGTAAGGAATTTGGACATAGTAAAGATATTTGGTCTTGGTCAGGCTATACCTGGGATGAGCTTCAAAAAGAAACTCCTGATAAGAAAGAAATGCTTTCAAAGATTGATATTTTAGTTGATGGACGTTTCATGGATGATTTGAAAGATCTGACACTACAATTTCGTGGTTCAAGTAACCAGCGAATTATTGATGTTCAAAAATCAATCAAGGCTAATAAGGTTGTTATTTGGGATAAACTGGTTAGATAAATTTGATAGAATAAGGGAAACAAGAGAGTTTCTCTTATTTTTTTAGGTGAAAAGATGCAAGAAAAGAATTTGAAATTAGTAGATAAAATTATGACTGCTCTTCAAAGTGTCGAAGATCCAGAGTTGTTGATTGATGTAGTCAATTTAGGCTTGATTTATGGAATCGATATTGAGGGAGATCATGCAACAATCAAGATGACCCTAACTATTGTGGGCTGTCCCTTATCTACATATCTACAAAACGCAATTGAAAAAGCAGTTTTATCTGTGCCAGAAATAAATAAGTGTGATATAAAGTTAGTTTGGTATCCAGTTTGGAATCCAGAGCGTATGACAGTAGCTGCTAAGAAACAATTAGGGATGCTTGATAATGAGCAAGCACTTGACCAAGAAAATGAAATTGAAGAGACAGAGGAAAAAGAAAAGATAATTGATTTTTCTATTCCAATAAAAAAGCTGGCTGAAGAATATCCAGATTTTATTCAAATTATGTATGACTGCGGCTTTACAAGAATTAAAATCCCAGGTTTGTTATCAACTGTAGGAAGAGTAATGACAATTCCACTTGGTGCGCAGGCTATGAAGATTGACTTAGATAAAGTAAAGCAGGCGTTCGAGGATAAAGGCTACAAGGTGATTGATTAATGAAAGAACTAGATAAAGAACGACAACAAGCTATTTTAAAAATTTTAAATTTTATTCAAGACGGTGGAGAACTTGAAGAAGCAAAAAAAATGTTTCAAGCTGCCTTTGATCAAGTTGATGTAGCCGAAATTACTGCGGCAGAAAGAGAATTAATTGCACAAGGTCTTGATCCAAGAAAAATTCAATATTTATGCAATGTTCATGCCGATGTTTTTAAGGGTAATATTAAGGAAAATAAGGAGAATTCTGAGTTTGAAAAACCAGGTCATCCTGTTCATACATTCAAGTTAGAGAATATGGTTCTTAAGTCCTTGGTAAATGACGCCTTATTACCAGACCTTGCTAAGTGGGAAAAGGGAGATAAGGGTGTACTTTCAAAGTTAAGACAGGAGTTAAAAGACCTAGCCAAAATTCATTATCATTATGCTCGTAAAGAAACTTCCATGTTTCCCATTATGACTAAATATGGAATTACTGCACCACCGAAAGTTATGTGGGGCGTTGATGATAAAATTAGAAAACTTATCGGTCAAGCTAATTTACTTATTAGTCAAAAAGATATTAATAAGGCTGAAGTGTCTAAGGCAATAAAAGAGACGGCACATGAAGTTCTTGAAATGATTTTTAAGGAAGAAGAAATCATGTTGCGAATGATTGATGAAGTTGCTAGTGAAGAAGACTGGGGTAATGTCAAAAATGAGGAAGAGCAGATTGGCTATACTTTGATTCAAAAACCAATGAATTGGAAACCTAAGGAAAAGCCGAAAAGTGATGGGCCTATTTCTATCGATAAATTAAGTAGCTTAGCACTAAATTTTGCAGAAGGGAGCTTAAATTTAGAACAATTATCTGCAATTTTGGACTTATTGCCTTTTGCATTAACTTTTATTGATGAAAATGATAAAGTAGCTTATTTTGGCGGAGGTGCCAATATTTTTCCTCATTCTAAAAATGCACTTGGTAATAGTGTTTATTCTTGTCATTTACCTGAGAGTGTACCACGAGTTAAAAAGATTTTTGATGATTTTCATCAGGGGAAAAAAGATAAGTATGAGTTTTGGTTTAAGCCAAGACATATGGGACGGTACTTATACTTACAGTATTTTGCTGTGAGAAAAGACAATAAATATTTAGGCTGTTTAGAAGTTGCTCAGGATGTTACTGATATTAGAAATTGGAAGACAGAAAAGAAATAATTAGAAGACTCTACCTTTAGGCAGAGTCTTTTTACTATCGTGCAAAAATGTTCATTAATTGCTAGACTGAATGTAAGAATATAGAAGAAAAGGGTGAGAAAATTGCATAGTAAGGGAAATATCCAACCGGATGATGAGATAAAGTTACATTGGCTTCTTTTAGGTGAGTTATTTACCTGGATTGGAGCCAGTTTTATTTGGCCACTAACTTCAGTTTATTTGAATAAAAGACTCCATGTCTCTTTGGCTATGATTGGAATAGTACTTTTGTTTAATTGTTTAGCTAATATGCTTGGTTCATTTATTGCTGGCTGGTCATATGATCATTTCAATCCATACTATTTAATTATTGCCGGCGCTGGCTTAGATGCCTTAGTACTATTTGGGATGGCTGCTAATCATACTTGGCCAATTTATTGGGTTTGGATGACTTTGACTGGTCTCCTGGGCGGCTGGAACGGTGCGTTAATTAATTCAATTGCGACTAGCATCAAGTCTAAGCCCGGTCGATATGTCTTTAATACAATTTATTTTGCACAAAATCTTGGTGTGGTATTAGGGACATTAATTGTAGGTTATATCTATGATTATTCAGTTACAATTTTATTTGTAATTGCGGCCAGTCTTTTTGTGATTGTAAGTATAAATGCAGTCATTAATTATCGACCGATTATTAAGTTTCATTTAGAAAGAAAAGCTCAGCAAAATAAAGATAGTAAAAATAAGGCAACTACGATGCCTGCTGCCAATCTAAAGCTGACTGTTGGCTTTTTCACTACCTTAGCTGTAATTTGGTTGATGTATATGAATTGGGAATCTAACCTTTCAGTTTATATGGTTTCTTTGGGAATTCCTTTTCATTTATATAGTTTACTGTGGACGATTAATGCCAGCATTATTGTGATTGTTCAAGCATTTTTAAGTCGTTTTCCTAACACATTTAAGAACTTGTTTCATCAAGTAGTATTTGGAGTTACTATGTTCGCTATTTCTTTTGTAACTCTAATTTTTGCAAAAGACTATGCTCACTTTGTATTTTCAATGGTTACTTTAACTCTCGGTGAATCAACTGCTATGCCGGCAATGCCTGCCTATGTCAATGACTTATCTCCGGTCGATAGTAAAGGTAAATATCAAGGTTTAACAATTTCAACGTCGGCTGTTGGAAGGGCCTTTGGACCTTTATTTGGAGGCTTAGTTATTGATAAGTTTGGCTATATCAATTTCTTTATTGTTGCTGCAGTTGGGATTTTTATGATGCTGGCAATTATTGTTCCCCTTCATACGAGATTAAAAGGAAAGTTGAAAATATTTAGGTAAACTTTTACATGATTTTTCTTATTAAGTGAAAAGCTTTACAGAATGAAAGCGATCTCTTCTTTTTTATGAAAGCGCCATCTTATAATATAAATGTGCGGTAAATGAAAAGGAGATACACGATGAGAAAGATTTCACCTGAAGTTGCAAAACATATGGATAATTTATCTAATGAGGCTGGAGTAATCAGCGCATTAGCAATTGACCAAAGAGGATCATTAAAACGAATGTTAGCTGAGGCAGCAAATAAGCCTGCTGATGAAACAACAATTGTTGATTTTAAGGAAGCTGTTTCTAGTGAGTTGACTCCTTATGCTTCTGCCATTTTGACAGATCCGGAATATGGTCTTCCAGCAACTAAGGTTAGAGATAAAAATTGTGGTTTATTACTATCTTATGAAAAGACTGGTTATGACACTACTGAACCAGGTAGAATGTGTGATTTAATTGCCGATCAATCAGCATTAAGAATTAAAAATGATGGTGCTGATGCAGTTAAGTTCTTACTTTACTACGATCCAGACGAAAGTGATGAAATTAACGATAAAAAGAAGGCTTTTGTTGAAAGAGTAGGAGCTGAGACTAAAGTAAATGGATTGCCATTTTTCCTTGAATTATTAACTTATGATAGGAAAATTGATGATGCTAAAGGTGAAGAGTATGCAAAGGTAAAGCCTGAAAAAGTCTTCAAAACTATGGAAGAATTTTCTAAGCCTCAATATGATGTAACAGTTCTTAAAGTTGAGATGCCATTTAATATTAAGTTTGTAGAAGGCTATAATGGCGACAACAATGTTGTTTATACTAAAGAAGAAGCAAAGAAATTATTGAAGAAACAATCAGATTTAACTGATTTGCCATATATCTTTTTATCAGCTGGTGTAACTTCAGAAGAATTCATTGCAGAAATTAAGATGGCGGAAGAAGCTGGTGCTGACTTTAATGGTGTTCTTTGCGGGCGTGCAACGTGGAAGCCAGCAATCAAGCCATTTGCTGCCGAAGGAGAAAAGCAAGGTAGGGAATGGCTTTCAACTGAAGGAAAGAAAAATATCGAAAACTTGAATGATGCCCTTAAAGGTGCCAAATCATGGAAAGATAAGTTAGAAATTGAAGAGTAATAATTGAATTAACTATCAAAAAACAAGGCCAGAATTGGCCTTGTTTTTTTGTGTATGCATAAGTTTAGACATAACTTGAAAAAACGTATTTAACGCAATAAAATAAAAAAGGGATTGTTAATTTGGAGGAAAAAATGAAGGGATTAAAATATACAAGTTTAGCTGTTGCTGCATTAACAGCTACTCTTTTAGCAAGTACTAATAATAGTAAAGTTCAAGCTGCTACAGCTGATAAAAATAACACTGTTACAGTTGCTAAATCAGATAAAGAAAAATTACAAGATGCTGTTAACCAAGCAAAAAAATCGGTTAATAATGCTCAAGCAAGCGTAGATAGTAAAAAGAGCGCATTAACTGACGCACAAGCACAGGCAAAAGCAACAAACGATGCTTGTGATGCTCAACAAGCTAAGGTAAATGATAGCCAAAAGAATCTAGCTGATAAGCAAGCTATTGCAAAACAAGCACAAGATAAGTTAGATAGTGCAAGTGCAGTAGCAAAGCAAGCAACTTCTGAAAATATTCAAAATACTCAAAAGAATATTGCTGCACAGCAAAATGCAATTCAAGCTGCTAAGCAAAATGTCAGTGATGCCAATGCAGATTTAAGTACAGCACAAAGTCAATTGGCGACTGCTAAGCAAAAACAAGCTGATGCTCAAAATTTAGTTAACAGTAAAGAAGCTGCAAAAAAAACTGCTGATAATAATGTTGCTAGCGCTGAAGCTGCCGTTAAGAATAGTGGACTAGATGAAGCAAAACAAAAAGTTCAAAAAGTTCAAAACGCATTAAATGATATTAAGAAGACAAATGCGGACAACGAATCAGTTTTGTCCAAGAATCAAGCTGCTTTAGCTGAAAATAATAAAAAAATAGTAACTGTTAATAATAATCTTGCAGTGGCAAATAAGGCTGTAGTAGATGCTCAAAACAATGTTAATGCTAAGCAAAAGGCACTGGCTGATGCTCAACAAGCTTTGAAAGAATTGCAAGATCAAGTTGCTCAAGATCAAGCAAGCGGAGCAGCTGGTTTCTTTAAGGCAATTGCTGACAATAAAGATAATTCTGAAAGTTTAAGAGAAGATGCTCAAACTGCATATAATATCATCACTGGTCAACCAAATGCTTACCAGAATATTACTGTAGAATGGGCTAAGGAAGCTGTTAAATTAGGTCAAGAAAACGACTCAACTTCATTAAGTAATATAGAAAAGGCTCTTGGATACTATCAACACTGGATGACATATCGCGATAAGTATGGCTTACGCCATCCATCAATTTCTTTGACAGCTGTGGCTATTGCCATGCTTAGCTCTGATTTTCAACATTACTCTGATGAATTTAATCATCCTAGTTTATTAACTAGTAAGTATGGTCCATTTTATAGCGATGAAGAAGATATATCAGCTGGAGAGGTTAATCCAATTGACAATTGGATGAGTGAAAAAGACGATATTGATAAATATATTGAAGGTCATCCAGATGCAGCTGCTTATAGTTTTGAAAGTACCCATCCTCTAACTCAAGATGAGTGGGAAAAAGATGTTGATTTTTGGAACGATAAAC
Organism: Lactobacillus sp. UMNPBX19; assembly: GCF_002553805.1. Classification (NCBI taxonomy): domain Bacteria; kingdom Bacillati; phylum Bacillota; class Bacilli; order Lactobacillales; family Lactobacillaceae; genus Lactobacillus; species Lactobacillus sp. UMNPBX19. The sequence continues at coordinate 14,276 of NZ_PCYR01000002.1, read as the reverse complement.
CAGTACATATTGGACACTATACATCCATGATTAAGCCAGATGCTAACTACGTTGGATTGGCTGGAAATGAATATGAAATTCAACCAATGATGAATAATGCAGATAGTATGGATGAAATTATATTTAATCCAATCAATGGAATAGATTTTAATAGTTACCAAAACTTAGTTCAATCCTACTTGAAAGATGTTAAGCAAGAAGATAAGATTAATATCCTTAAGGCTAACGTAGCAACTGCAAATCAAAACCTAGTTGCAGCACAAAATGCAGTTAAATCAGCACAAAATAACGTTCAGAGTCTACAAGCTAACCTAGCAGAATTAAACAATGGTTCTACTAAGATCAATAAGGCAATTTCAGATACACAAGCTGCTCTTGCTAAAGGCCAAGAAAATCTTAAGTTTGAACAAAAACAACTAGATCAAGCAAATCAAACCTTAGCAGATGTTCAAGCTAAAGTTGGTACAAAAGCAAAGGCTTTGGAGGATGCTAAAGCTGCCCAAGCTAAGGCAGCAGAAGCTGTAGCTCAAGCCCAAAATGTTTTATCTGAAGCTACTGCTGCTGTTAAGGCAAGTCAAGCCAAGGTAGATGCAGCCCAAAATGATGTTCAAGCTAAAGATAATAATTTAAAGAGTGTCCAAGCTGCTTTAGATTCGTTGAATCAAACTTTGAACAATTTAGAAAATGCTCAATCAAATCTTTCCGCTGCTCAAACAGCTTTGAATAAGGCTAATGATGACGTAACTGCTGCTAATAAGGCAGTTAAAGCTCAACAATTAATCTTAGATACTTTGAAGGAATCTAAATCTAAAGCTGATGCACAAGTTACAAATGCATCAGAAGAACTTAAGAAGGCAGAAGCAGAATTAGCTGCTGAACAAAGTAAGCTTAAAGATGCTAAGGCAAGATTAGACGCATTTAATAAGAAAGAAACTGAAAACAGTCATAAAGAAACTTCTAATGCTGAAAATCCTGTAAAACCAACCAACAAACCTGATACCAGTCATGTTGTAAAACCTTCAGATAAAGCTGATGAAGGTAGCACTGTAAAGCCAACAGAGAAGACGGATTCAAATGGTAAATCATCAACAACTAATTCATCTGAAACTACTACAACTACTCCTGAGCCAGATGTAAAGGATTCTGATACTGTAGAAGGAAATGTTAAGTCTGATCTTAAGACTGACAATAAGTCTGAAGAAAAATCATCTACTGTTAAGATTGTTGATAATAGTGATAGTTCAGCCGTATCCGTTGTCTTAACAGGTTCAAATACTCCAGTTAAGACCCTTGGAGAAAAGACAGTTAACGGTACTACTTACTATAAAGTTAGTGCAGACCGCTGGGTTAAAGCTGATAAAGCCCATGTAGTTGCTGTAACTGGTACTGTAACTACTAATAAATTGCCACAAACTGGTGCAAAGAATGAGCTAATTGCAGCTCTTTCTGGATTAGCAGTCGCAGGTACTACTTTGGTTAGTTACCTTGGCATTAACCGTAAGAAAAAGAATAATTAATTTATAAAATTATATATCGATAGAAAAAGAGTTGATAGATCAACGTTGAAAAACGAAGATTATCAACTCTTTTTTATTGTCTAGCAAAACCGGTTCTAACTGAATATGCATCTGAAAAAATACGGGTCATGATTTGTAAGGGTAATCTAGAGCGTACCTCATAATCAGGAAAATAATTGGTTTTTGACATGTAGCCCATAAAAGTCAATGTCGAAAGCGAAGCAAGTTGTCCATTAGGATTAGTGGTAAAGGTAATAGTAGGAACATCATGACGTGATAAATTTTGTGCAGCTTCAACTAATTCGGGAGTATTACCATTTAAGCTAATAAAAATAACCAATGCATCTTCTTTAATTCTTTTAGACGCCGTCTTAATAATATTTGGATCCGAATGAAATTCAACATATTTACCTGTTAATTGCAGTTTAACCATAATTTCTTGTCCAATTGATTCCGATAGACCACGTGCGAAAATATAGACCACCTTTGCTTGTTTAGTCATTGAAATACTATCTTCAATGTTACTGTAGCTAAGATTATGGAGGGTGTTGTTCATTTCAATTTCATTTTTGGTAATCACACTCTTAATTTTATCGTCTGCATCATTTAAGACATCAAAATTACTATTAGAACGGTCCTGCAATTTTAGTGACTCTCGGTAAGATGTATAGCCGCTATAGCCCATTTTTTGCATAGTCCTGACGATTGTAGCAGTTGAAACATGAGCAAATTGACTTAATTTAACAATCGACATTTTTGCAATTTTTTGTGGATTTTTTTGAACTGTTTCCCACAAATGGAGTTCTGCATTACTAAGATCATTATTTTGCATGTATGTACCCTCTCTGTAAAACTTTACCACTTATTTAATAAAACGCTTTCATTTTAGAAAAACCTTACCTTCTTATCTAAGTATACTAATAATGTAAGCGGTAAGAAAAGGAGAAAAGCTCATGATTTATACAATAACACTTAATCCAGCGATTGATTTGGTAATTATTACTAAAAAATTAGAGCCAAATATTGTTAATAGAACTGAGAACTTTGAGCTTCAACCTAATGGTAAGGGTGTGAATGTATCATTTATTTTGAAAAAAATGGGTATAGAAAATGTGGCGACCGGAATCGGAGGCGGCTTTACACTTGATTACATTACAGCAGGTTTAACAGAAAAAGGCATCAGCAATAATTTTCTTAAGGTTGAGGAACCGACTAGAATTAATGTCTTTACTCGGGTAATAGATCAAAATCGAGAATATAAGGAAGTAAATCCTGGTCCAGAAGTAAGTGAAAAAGTTCAAGAGCAATTTTTAAAGTATTTAAGGACAACGCTAAAAGAAAGCGATACTTTAATTATTTCAGGAAGTTTTTCTAGAGGGATTAACCAAGACTACTTAGTTAAAATTGCCAAAGTTATGGCTGATAAAAAAGTAAAACTAGTAATTGACTCTAGTTCTAAGGCAGTTTTAGATACTTTGCCTTATCATCCTTATTTACTAAAACCAAATGATCAAGAATTAGCTAGTTTTTTTGATTTAAATGAAAAATTGGATCAAGAAAAAATTATTAAACTAGCTAGAAAGCTGATTGATGCCGGTTGTAAAAATGTTTTAGTCTCTCTTGGAGATTCGGGAGCGGCCCTAATTGATAAGAATCATGCTTATTTTGGTAATGCTCCTAAAATTTCAGTCATCAACACAGCTGGAGCTGGAGATACCATGCTCGGTACATTTATTGGAAAAAGAGAATTGGGATGTAACACGATAGAGGCATTGAAATTTGCAATAGCTGCTGGTAGTGATACTGCGAGTCGCATGGGACTAACAGATTTTGAACTAGAAAAATATTTAAATGAGATTCACGTAAGTGAAGTTAAGTAATAGAAGGGATGAAAAAGATGACTCAATATGATTTAGTCGGAGCAACTGGGTGTGCAACTGGTGTAGCACATACTTTTATGGCTGAAGAAGCATTAGAGAAAGCTGCTGAAAAATTAGGGTATTCAATTAAAATTGAAACCCATGGTCAAACTGGTGTTGAGCATGAACTTTCACCAGAAGAAATAAAGAATGCTAAGGGCGTAGTGATTGCTTCAGATGTAGATGTTGATCCAGACCGTTTTGCTGGTAAAAGAGTGGTAATTGTACCCGTTGCCAAAGGAATAAAAGAACCAGAGACACTAATTAAGGAAGCCCTAAATCCCGATACACCTATTTACAAACCTGGACAACCAGCTAAAAAATCTTCTACAGCTGGAAATAGCGCTGAAAATTTAGGAACTAAAATTTACACGTCTTTAATGAATGGTGTTTCCCACATGTTACCTTTTGTTGTAGCAGGTGGTGTGCTAATTGCTGTCTCATTTTTCTGGGGAATTTATTCTGCTGATCCTAAGAGCAGTCAGTATAATCAATTTGCTTATATGTTAAATACAATTGGTAGTACAACAATGGGCTTGATGGTCCCAGTTTTAGGTGCTTTTATTGCTGAAGCGTTAGCTAAAAGATCAGGCCTAGTCGTTGGTTTTGCGGCTGGGATGATTACAAGTGTTGGCAGCGGTGGTTTCTTAGGAGCTATTATTGGTGGTTATCTAGCAGCAATTGTAGTTCTCTTACTTCAGAGATTGTTAAAACCACTTCCCGATAAAGAATTTAGAGGACTAAAGTCAATTTTTTTACTTCCAGTTTTAGGTGTATTCATTACTGGTGCAATTATGTTTTGGTTAAATGGACCAATTAAAGCAATTAATACGGGTATGATGTCCTGGTTAAAGGGATTTGAAAATTCTAGTCCGATTCTTCTAGGTATTATTATTGGTGTAATGTGTGCATCTGACTTTGGTGGACCAATTAATAAGGCTGCTTATGTAACAGGTACAGCCTTACTAGCACAAGGTAACTACTACTTTATGGCCGGTGTATCTGCTGCATGTATTGCTCCACCTTTAGCAACTGGCTTTGCAGTTTTATTAAATAAGAAGGCATATTCCAAGAATGAACGTACAGCTGGTTATGTTAATTTTCTACTAGGATCAACCCATATTACGGAGGGTGCTATTCCATTTGCTGCAAAGCATCCTTTATGGAATATTCCTGCATTTATGGTTGGATCAGCAATTGCGGCAGCTTTGACTTATATCTCTAAAATTCAAGTTCCAGCCCCTCATGGTGGATTTATTATTTTGCCATTAGTTAACAAACCATTTTTATGGGTATTATGGATCGTAATTGGTTCATTCATTTCAGGAATCTTATTAGCTTTGATTGCTGGTAGATTTGCAAAAAAAGAGCCAGAATTTGAAGATGGCCCTGATCTAGATGTATTTGGTAAAAAAGAAAATGTCGAAAAGCCTAAAACTGTAGAAAAAGATAAGGCTGTTACGGACTATAATCCAAATGATATTTTGGAAACGCAAAATATTGAAGTAAATGTTGATGTATCAAATAAAGACTCAGCTTTAAAATACTTAGCTAATTTAGCAGTGAAAAATGGTTTGGCTACTAGTAGTCAAGCTGTCTATGACAAGTATTTAGTTCGTGAAAAAGAAAATTCTACTGGAATGACAGATGGCTTTGCTATCCCGCATGCACAATCTGCAGCTATTAAACAGTCATCTATGTTAATTTTAAAGCTAAAGAACCCGATTGAGTGGGATTCTTTAGATGGACAAAAGATTGATACTGTAATTTCATTTTTGATTCCTGAAAAGGATAGTAAGAAGCATTTACAATATTTGTCTAATACGGCTAAATTGTTAACACATCAAGATTTCATTGAAAAACTAAAAAAAGCTCAGATACCAGAAGAAATTAAAAATTTGTTTACTAACAACTAAAAAATAAAACTGCCAGAAATGGCAGTTTTATTTTATGTTTAATCATAGACTAATAATTTTAATAATGATATCATTTATATAACTACTTATGAATTACAAGGAGGAATTTTATTAATGACATTACTCAATGTACGTGGCGGTGCTGGTGATATTACTAAGCCCGATCTTAGTGCAAGACCACAAGATAATCTTTACTTAGCAGTGAACTCTGAATGGATTGAAAAAGCAAAAATTCCTTCAGACCGTTCAAGAATTAGTTCTTTTGATGGCATTGATTTGAACATTGAAAAGAGCTTAATGCAAGATTTTGCGGATTTTGCAGATGGTAAAAAGAAATTGTCAAATGTTCCTAATTTTGAAAAAGCAGTTGAACTTTACAAAATTGCTAATAACTTTGACAAGAGAAATGAAGATGGGGCAAAGCCAATTAAAGCTGACCTTGAAGAAATCACTAGTTTACGTAATTTAGCTGACCTTAACTTAAGAGCAGCTGATTTTTACAAGAATGCTTTTGACTTACCAATCAGTGTGTCAGTTGATGCTGACATGAAGGATACTAAAGTTCATGTTGTGTACTTTGGCGGACCTGGTTTATTCTTGCCTGATACTACTACTTATGACAATCCTGCAGCAGCTGATTTATTGAAGGTATTACAAGATCAATCTGAAAACTTACTTAAGATGGCTGGTGTAAGTGAAGAAGATGCTAAGAAGTATGTAGAAGATGCATTGAAGTTTGATAAGAAACTTTCCAAGGTTCTTAAGTCAACTGAAGAATGGGCAGATTACCCAGCAATGTACAATCCAATGTCTTTAGCTGAATTTGAAGATAAGTTTGATAGCTTTAAGATTGACAACTTCTTAAGTAATTTATTTGCTCAAAAGCCTGAGAAAATTATAGTCACTGAACCAAGATTCTTAGATCATGTTGAGGAATTAATCAACGAAGATAATTTTGATGAAATTAAAGGCTGGATGGTTGTTAAGTTTATTAATGGTGTAGCTGCATATCTTTCTCAAGACTTCCGTGAAGCTGCTTTTCCATTTAGTCAAGCTTTATCAGGCCAACCAGAATTGTCTTCTGGTACTAAGCAAGCTTACCGTTTAGCTAATGGTATGTTTAGCGAAGTAGTTGGTGTGTACTACGGTCAAACTTACTTTGGCGCTGAAGCTAAGGCTGACGTAGAAGATATGATTCATAAGATGATTGATGTCTATGAAAAACGTATCTCTGAAAATGACTGGCTATCTGAAGACACCAAGAAAAAAGCAATTGTTAAATTACGTGCTTTGATTTTGAAGATTGGTTATCCAGAAAAGATTGAAGAAATCTATGATCGTCTTCAAGTTGTCCCTGAAGCAGAAGGCGGTAGCCTTTACTCTAATGAAAGCGCAGCTGCTGTAGAATCAGTTAAGTACAACCTTGAAAAACTAACTCAACCAGTTGATCGAACTGTATGGCTTATGCCTGGTAACTTAGTAAATGCATGTTACGATCCACAGAGAAATGATATTACCTTCCCAGCTGCAATTTTGCAAAAGCCATTCTACGACCTGAAGCAATCACGTAGCTTGAATTATGGTGGTATTGGTGTCGTTATTGCGCACGAAATTTCACACGCATTTGATAACAACGGTGCTAAGTTCGACGAATTCGGTAATTTGAAGAATTGGTGGACTGACGAAGACTTTGCAGAATTCAAGAAACGTACGCAAGACGAAATTGACTTATTTAATGGAATTGAATATGGCCCAGTTACCTTAAATGGTAAGCAAATTGTTTCTGAAAATATTGCAGACCAAGGTGGTTTAACTGCAGCTGTTGAAGCAAATAAGGGCGAAAATGGCAACATGAAGGAAGTATTTGAAAACTTCGCTCGTGTTTGGGCAAACAAGCAACTTCCTGAATCAATTAAGACACAAGTTTCAGTTGATGTTCATGCTCCTGGTCCTGAAAGAGCTAACGTTCAATCACAATGCCAAGAAGAGTTCTACAAGGCATTTGATGTTAAGCCAGAGGATGGTATGTGGTTAGATCCAGAAAAACGTGTTGTGATTTGGTAAAAAAATAAAAACTAATTTTAGAATCAAATAGCGAAAGCTGTTTGGTTCTTTTTTCATTGTTTGCAAAAAGAAATTATTAATAATATTATGAATTGGTATTCTTATCACTTAAGATAATATTCTTAATTAGAAAAGGTTAAACATGTTAGAAAAAATAAAAACTAATAAATTTTGCCAATTCATCTGGCCATATTTATTAATCATCTTGGCTACAACCATAGTCATTTCACCGCAGCTAATTACACACACTATCTTAGCTAGTGATGACACTGCTGATACCTTATTTCACTATAGTCGCTTTTATGATGCAGGGATGCAGCTTAAAAGTGGAATATTTAGCATTTTCCAAACTAATTTTACTTTTCAGCAGAGCGGTAGAATTATTAATGCCATTTATGGACCACTTTTTGCCTACTTTAATGGAATTTTAGTTCTAATTGCTGGTAATTGGTTTAACTATCAAGTTATCTTAGCCTATCTAATTTCTTTATTGGGTGCTGGCAGTATGTATTACCTCCTAAAGCAGGTAGGTATTAATAAGCTTTTAGCTACTGTAATGGGAATTATCTATATTAACATTGGGATGATTCCAGCCTTCATCAATCGTAGTTCTTTTAATGGGTGGGGGCAGGCTCTAATACCTCTAGTTGTTTTATGCGGCGTTCGCATGATTTGCGATAAAAAACAACCAATTAACTGGATTCAGTTAATGATTGTGATGAGTCTGCTTATCCAAGTCCATGTCTTAAGTACCTTAATGGCAGTCTTGTTACTGATTCCATTCTTTATCTACTCTTTAATTATTAACAATAATTCTAAAAAAGTTTGGCTACCCTTTATTAAGGCAGTTTTAGGAACTATTGTTTTATCAGCAAATGTAATTGGTGCATTTTTAGTTTTAATGCCTACAAATCACCTTTCTGCAACTACTGAATTTGATTTATCTCGCGGTGGGTTACGACCACATATGCTTTGGCATAATGAATATGGAACAGCATTTGCTTATATTTTGCCAATTTTTGTCCTATTGATTATTGCGCAATTTATCTATGTTGTCATGCACTATAAACGAGATAAGCTAAATACTTTTGTAACCATTTGGGGTACGGTCTTATTAGGCTTATCTTCATTTGTTTTTCCATGGGGACTAGTTCAAAGAGCTTTCCCAAGCTTAAAATCCTACTTTCAGTTTCCATTTAGATTAACAGTTGTGGCATATCCATTGATTTTACTGGGGATGGCTTTAACGGTTAACTACTTACTAAAAGAGGGAGTTAAGCCAAAAGCAGTTGGCATTAGCTTGGTAACAATTTTACTTTTAGAAGCAGCTGTGCCAAATATAATTACCAACCACATTTTCACAGTTGCTTGTCAAAAAGATACACAAGTTCAAGTTGTCTCTAAACAATCAACCAGTGACAAGATGCTAGAGATGTTGAAGTGGCATTATTTACCAGACTATTTACCAACGAAAGATAAGTCGATTGACCAAAATGCAGCTTATCTATATAAAGTTAATGTTGTTGAGCGATACCAAAAATTTGATCACCGAGTTACTAAAAATGGTGATTTAGTATTATCTTGGAAGGCTAATAAAGATAATAAAATAGTTTTACCTGTTGTGCTTTACACGCAAAGTGAACTAACAGTGAATAGTAAGATATTCTCCGGCGCTAAAAATGTAATTGGAAATCCAATTGTTGATCAAAAAGATGGATTAAATCGCGCTATTCTACACTTTGCAGTGCCGAGCTGGTTCTATGTGATAAGTGCAATTTCATTAATTTCTTGGCTTTTAGTTATTGTATTTTTACTGTGTAAAAAATTTATAAATAATAAAAACAATTAAAAGATATCGAAATCATATACAAAAGCAGTTCCTTAATAAGTTCAATTTATTAGGAAACTGTTTTTTGTTTGTATGGGTTATTTACGATTAATATCAATTTATTTTTCAATTAATACATGGCTATAGAAAGCTCGTTATGTTATCATTTAACTGTAAGAATTGAAACCGCTTTCTATGGTTTCAGAGGAGGAAATTTAAGTTGAGTACACAAGAACGTTATTCTCATGATGAGTTAAGAAAAGCTAACAAAAAATTTAGTCGGGTTCGTTCTACTATTGAATCTGCCTTTTATGGTAACAATGTACACGAAGTAACTAGTGTTGCTGAAGCTTATAATTTAGCTAAAAAACAATCTGGTGTTATCGAAACTGACCTACCAATTTTACATACTAAAGAACTCGGTTTACCACAGGGTGCAAAGCAATTAGTTTATAATCACGGTAAAATCTTGGGTAGAACAGCAAGTGCACGTCACTTTGTAGATGATCCAAAAGAGGATCCTGAAGCATTAGCAGGCAATTTACGTGAAGATATTTATAAGGGCCATGATCAAAAATTCTTAAAAGCAACAGTTTTAGTAGGATTAGATCCAAGCTTTACTGTTAAAGCACATATTATGATGCCAGAAGATCAAGCCTTTAACTTGCTCTCCTATATCTTGAACTTCCACTTCTTTGATGAAGAAGCAGAAAAAATCTATAAGAAGTCGAAATTATATGATGAAGGAGATATTTACTTCTACTTTGATCCAAATACACAAGATGAAGACTATCCAAAAGGCTTTGGTGTCTTTGATGCTCCACATAACTGTGCTGCAGTCTTTGGCTTACGCTACTTCGGTGAATTGAAGAAGGGTACTTTGACTCTCGCTTGGGCTATGGCTCACAGAAACGGTTATACTGCTTGTCACGGTGGTGAAAAGTCATTCCACTTTAAGGATAAGGATGATAAAGTATTTGCTTTCTATGGCTTATCTGGTTCAGGTAAATCTACTTTGACTCATGAAATGTATGATGGTAAATATGATATTACTGTTTTACACGACGATGCATTTATTATTTCTCGTGAAGATGGATCTTCAGTAGCATTAGAGCCTTCATACTTTGATAAGACGCATGACTATCCAGCAGGACACCATGAGACTAAGTACTACACTACAATTATGAACTGTGCAGTTACTCAAGATGAAGATGGTAAAAAAGTTATTGTAACTGAAGATCTTCGGAACAATAATGGTCGTGTTATTAAGACACGTTATACTTCACCACATAGAGTTGACTATGAAAATGCACCAATCACTGCCTTATTCTGGATTATGAAGGATGGTTCTTTGCCACCAATCTTAAATGTTGATGATCCAGTTCTAGCAACTACCATGGGACTTACTTTAGCAACTAAGAGAACTAGTGCTGAAAACTTACCAAAGGGCTTTGATATGAATACTTTGGTAATTGAACCATTTGCGGATCCATTCCGTGCTTACCCAGTATCTGGTGACTACTCAGACTTTAAGGAATTATTTACTAAGCGTGGAGCTTCTTGTTACATTCTAAATACTGATGCATTTATGGGTAAGGATATTCCAAAGGAAGTAACAAAGAAGTTAGTTGAAGATCTTGCTAATGGCACTATCAAAGATAGCGACTGGAAGCAATTTGGTAACTTCAAGGGTGTATCTTACTTGCCAATTGAAGGATATGAAGTTCACTTAGATGACTCTGAATATCAAAAGACTTTGGCTAAGAGAATGCAAGATCGGTTAGACTGGTTGAATAAGTATGATGAAGAACACCCTACTCAACCAATTCAAGAAGAAGCTAAGAAGACCTTGGAAGGTATTATTAAGGAATTAAATTAGTTAAACATAGTTAGAAATCCTCTTAAAAATTTTTATATTTGAACACTAAAAAGGCATCCCTTATTGGGATGCCTTTTTGTTAGCTATTAACTTGCCTTACTCTTTAAGTTCTCCTTTAGCTTGAAGCTTCTTTTTAATATCTTCAAATTTCTTAGGAGGGATGCGAGTAATGTGTTGTCTTCTTTGATTTCCTAGAATCAATGGAACACGTTCAATGACTGTATCTGCATAATCTAAGCCAAACCATGAAGCAGGGTTTGAGGAAAGATTTTGAAGCCATACACGTGCTTCAACTAGGAATTTTTCATAGCTTCTAAGTTGTGTTTGTGGACTAATTACATCGTTAACGATAACGAATGAGAAGTCACCAACATCTCTACCAGGAGTAGTAGTGTATTCCTGTGGTTGAGATTCAATAGTTCCATCTGCAATCAAGTCATGAACAATTTGACGCAAGTAAACATTCACGCTAGTTTGCTGCTTAAAACCAAGGAAGAGCTGAACGTTAATAACATTCTTTGTACCGTAAGTGTTAACAGCGTATTCAGCAGTGAATGGCTCGTTAGTTACATTAACTGTTACAAACCAATATGCGCGTGCTCGTTTAGGACGTTTATCTAAGATAGAATAGAGAATTTCTCTCTTAATAAACTTATTGTATTTAACTTTTGCCATATAGACTAAGTTAGTTGCAAAAGTAGGATAGTCTTCATCATGACTTAAGTTCGTTAACATGTCGACGTATTCATCAAGACGAACATAAGCGTTACGTGATTCACGCTTGTCTCTAATTTTATTACCGTAGTACCAAACGTACATAATGATTCCGATGAATCCGGCAATGACTAGTGAAACGTAACCACCGTGCATGAATTTGCTCAAGCTGGCTAACATAAACATTACGTCTAAGAAGCCAAAGAAAATTAAGAAGAGCCAATTCCAAATGGTATGAACACCCTTCATTGCCAACCATTCATAGAGCAGAATTGTTGTCATTAGCATTGAAATGGTAATTGACAAACCATAAGCTGCTTCCATGTGAGCTGAGGTTTGGAAGAAAAGAACAATTGCAATAGTTGCTGCACAAATCATTTTATTAACTGAAGGAATATAAATCTGTCCCTTCTTAGTCGAAGGATACATAATATTCATTCTTGGTAAAAATTTCAAACCACTGGCTTCAGCTACTAAAGTAAATGAACCAGTAATTAAAGCTTGTGAAGCAATAACAGCTGCAATAGTTGCTAAAACAATCGCAGCTAAACGAATGTTTTGTGGAATAATTTCGAAGAATGGGTTGAAATCACCATTTCCCGCATTGTAGTTAGGGTTGTTTAAAATCCAAACACCTTGACCGAAGTAGTTAAGTGACAAACAAACAAAGACATATGGCCAAGAACCGATAATATTCCCCTTACCAACGTGACCAACATCTGAGTACAAAGCTTCAGCACCAGTAGTAGCAAGGAAGATAGAACCTAAAATGAAGATTCCAGCCTTGTTATATGGACTGAATAAAAGTTTAATTGCGTAGTATGGATTAAGAGCTTGCAAAATTGAAAGGTCACCCATCATATTCATTAATCCAATTACACCTAAGAAGGTGAACCAGATAAACATGATTGGACCAAAAGCCTTACCAATAATACTTGTTCCCATTCGTTGAATTGAGAACAAAAGCAAAAGAATTACTACTGTAATCGCAATAACAGTTCCCTGAGTAGAAACCGGAACATTACCATGACCAAATTCAATTCCTTTTAATCCTTCAATCGCAGTCGTAACAGTAACTGCAGGCGTTAAAGTACCATCAGCTAAGATGGCCGCTCCACCGATTAAAGCAGGAAGAACAAGCCACTTAGCTCGTTTCCGGACCAAAGTATAGAGGGCAAAAATACCACCTTCACCATGGTTAGTAGCTTTTAAGGCAATAAAGACAGTTTGCAAAGTTGTTAACAGGGTAACTGTCCAAAGTACTAAGGAAATAGAACCTACAATAAAGTCGCGATTTACGTTCGCAATTCCGCCGTTTCCGGCAACAATTGATTTCATAACGTATAGCGGACTTGTTCCGATATCTCCGTAGACAATACCAATAGCAATCAGTAAGCCTGCGGCTGATATATTTTTCCGTGTTTTTTCATTCATTATTATATTCTCCCAATAAATAGCCAAATAGCTAAATATTCAATAACGTAAAAAAGAATGCCGAAAGGACATTCTTTTTTTAAACATATCTATTTTCATCTATTTGCGCAAGAGTTGCAAGTATCTGCAGGCGATTAATTAAAAATATTTATTTTAATTTAGTTCTTTGAATTGATTTAATATTTTGTGAGCCTAGGATTAATGGAATTCGTTCAACTACTGTATCAGCATATTCTAATCCAAACCAAACAGCAGGATTAGAAGATAAATTTTGAAGCCAGACACGACTTTCAACTAACCACTTTTCATAAGTATTTAATTGAGTTTGTGGACTAATCACATCATTTACAATTACAAATTTAAAATCTCCAACGTCACGACCGGGAGTCGTGGTGTATTCTTGTGGCTGAGATTCGATTGTATCATCTTTAATTAGATCGTGAACTATTTGGCGTAGATAAACATTAACTTTTTGTTGTTGCTTAAAACCTAAATATAGTTGAACGTTAATCACGTTTTTTGTGCCGTAAGTATTGATTGCATATTCGGCGGTAAAGGGTTCGTTAGTTACATTAACAGTGACAAACCAATATGCATGGGCCCGTTTTGGACGTTTGTCTAAAATTGAGTAGAGTATATCGCGCTTGATAAACTTATTGTACTTAACCTTAGCCATATAAACTAAATTTGTTGCATATAAGGGTACACTATCATCATGACTTAAATTACTTAGCATAGAAATATATTCGTCTAAACGCACGTAAGCATTTTTAGCTTCGCGTCTATCACGAACTTTGTTACCAAAATACCAAATATACATAATTGCACCGATAAAGGCAGCAATAATTACTGTTACATAACCGCCATGTAAAAACTTAGCTAAACTGGAAATTAAAAACATACTTTCAATTGCACCGAACAAAAATAGAAAAAATAAGCGTAACAAGATGTGTAGTGACCCTCGAAATTCGGACACGGATTTCGGGGGTTTTCTTATGACCAAAT
>NZ_PCYR01000029.1:0-19393 GCF_002553805.1 Lactobacillus sp. UMNPBX19 | reverse complement strand
TCTAATCTATCAAGCAGCTTGATTAAAAGTGTTCAATTTATTATTGCAATTTACGATTATTAGAAAATATAAAAATATAGACTATGTTCAATTATGTCAAGTACATGATCAAGCTAGAATGCAAGAACTAATTGTAGGTAATGCAGTTGATCTGTATGCTCCACTTGAAGTGGCAGTGTATAAAGAGAAACTATTTTCGGAAACAATTTATGTAGCTGCGCTTGACAGCCAAGTAGTAGGTTTTGTGGCTTTTAGAAAGAACGAATTAGGCTATATTTACGTGTTAAATGAATTTCAAGGAAGAGGAATTGGTGGTAAATTACTGGATACTGTAATTCCTTATTTAGAACGTCCCGCTTTTTTAGAGGTCTTTCCCACAAATATCAAGGCAAAAAGATTATATCGGAGTCGTGGATTTGTAGAAGAGACTAAAGAAAAAATGATTTTGCATTAACTTAATAAAGAGAACAAAAAACGGTCAGTGGATGATTTTCACTGACCGTTTTTAAGGATACTAATATGTCTAATCTTTTTTATAGAAAGTTTCTTCTACAGCATGAGTGATCGCAATCTTGTCATGGGCATAAGAAAGACCACCTTGCACATAAAGACGGTATGGCGGACGCATTGGACCGTCTGAAGATAATTCGATCGTAGAACCTTCAGTAAAGCTACCTGAAGCCATAACAACATCATCTTCATAACCATCTTGGTGGTATGGAATAGGATCAACAAATGAGTTCATTGGTGAATAGTGTTGAATAGCAGCACAGAACTTAACCATTGGATCTGGTTCGCCGAAGGTTACAGTTTGAACGATATCAGTTCTTGGATCATTCCACTTAGGTGCAACTTTCATTCCCATTTCTTCACAGAGAGCAGCAGTATAAATCATACCCTTTAAGGCTTCTCCAGTAGTGTGAGCTGCCATAAAGAATCCCTGATACATATCTCTTAAATAGCCCCATGTAGCGCCTTCTCCTTTACCAGCGCCAGGTACGTTAAGGCGTGAGCCTGCTCCTTCAATGAGATCTTTTTTACCAACAAGGAAGGCGCCAGCTTTGACAATGCCGGCACCAGCGTTTTTGAATAAGGAACCAGCAAGCATATCAGCACCATAAAAAGTTGGCTCTTCAGTTTCAGAAAATTCGCCATAGCAGTTATCAACGAAGATTTTTACGTCTGGACGAACTTCTTTAATGAACTTAAGCATCTTCTTGATTTTTTCCATTGTAAAGCTTGCACGAACAGCATAACCAAGAGAACGTTGAATAGTTACAACCTTAATTTTTGGATCTTGCAAGTCTTTTCTAGCTTGTTCATAATCAACTTCACCGTTATCAAGTAAATCAGTGTGCTTAAAGTCAATGCCCCATTCTTTCATATTGCCTGGTTTGTCACCGGCTAGGCCAATAACTTCTTGAATAGTGTCGTATGGCATACCGGTTAAGTAGTAAAGTGTGTCGCCAGGGCGGAGCATACTAAATAGACCAACAGCAATAGCATGAGTTGCTGAAGAGAATTGAGGGCGTACTAATGCATCATCAGTTTTGAAATAATCTGCATACATTGCCTCTAATTTATCACGGCCAACGTCGTCATAACCATAGCCAGTAGAAGGAACTAAATCTTCTTCTCCAACACGATGCTTTCTAAATATATCCAAAACACGTTGTTGATTATAGAATACTTGCTCATCAATTTCTTCTAGACGAGGTTCGATCATTTTATCAACTTTATCAACTTTTTCTTTTAATTCGGTTGGTAGATTTTCTTTCCAAGATAAAACCATTACTTAATTCTCCTTTAATATTTCTGCTTGTACTCTTATTTTACCATCTGATTTTTGATCCCAGTAGACTCCCTGAATTTCAGGTACAAATCCTGGAAAACGCTCGATCGCACCTACTAAAACTTCAAAATACTTTTGATCAATGTCGCTCCATTTTTCACCTGGTGCAACAATAAACACACCTGGTGGGTACGGTAATGCACCTTCAGCAGCAATGCGGCCTTTAACATTTTCTAAGTTAACTAACTCACTTTCATTTTTCATGAAGAGATAGTCAGCATGCTCGGGAGTCATTTGATAATTTTGCATGTCTGGTTTAGAAAATAATTCTTGCTGGAGAGTAAAGGTATTATTTCCCCAGTAATATTCATGCATTTCTTGGCAGAGCTGTTTTAAAGTATAACCTTTGTAGCGATCACCATATACCTTAGTTAGCTTAGGGAGCACTTTTTCTAGAGGTGCATCCTCGTTATAGTACTGCTCAAATTCTAAGAATGCATTTAGCAAGATATCTAATTCAGCTTTAGTATCTCCCGGCGTTAATAAGAAAAGAAGAGAATATAGGTCATCTTTTGCACGAATAATTCGTTTCTCCATTAGAAATTCTGCGACAACTGGTCCAGGAATACCTATTTCTTCATATTTTGCATTTTTAACATCAATTCCAGGAGTTACAACAGTAATTTTTAGAGGATCGATCATGGCTTGACCAGACGCAATTTTGCTAAATCCATGCCAAAGATTAGTGGAATCTAAATTCCAGTACTTTTCATTTGTAGCTAACTCATCAGTACTAATATTTTCAAAATTATCAATTACTAGTGGCTTAAATAATTTTGATTTTCTAATTAATTCTTTCCGCCATTCAATTCCTAAGCGTAAGATTTGGTCCCACCATTTTTTATTACCCTCACCACTAGTTAAATATGAGTTAACGGTGAGTGAGGCATAAAGTGGATAAGAGTAACTTGAGGTAACAAATTTAAGATAAGCGTGGTTAAAGTGCTTATGATCAACGTAACGTTTCTGGCCTTTAATATGAGCATCCTTTTTTAAAATTTGTGAGGCTTGGCCCATCCCAGCTTGTTGTTTATGAAGTGATTGAGTTACTAAAATACCCGGATCTTCTGGCCCAAAGTCTAAGTTGAGGGGAGACAGGTGATTCATAATTGGAACAAATTGTTCAAATCCTCCCCACGCACAATCAAACAGAATGTAATCACATAGTTTACCAATTTTATCAATCATCCACTTTGCGTCGTAAAAAAGACCATCATATGTTTCTGATTGAATGATAGCTAGTCTAAATGGACGTTTAGCTTTAGCTTTTTCAGGGTCAACTTTAGCAATTTCAGCGCGAATTTTTTCTTCACTTAGGAAGTTAGGATCCATCTCTCCAATTAATCCAAGAGCATTGCGATCGGTTGGAATATATACTGGTTTGGCACCAGTCATTACTAAAGCACTATTATAGAGTGATTTATGATTATTTCGGTCAAACAGAACTAAGTCATCTTTGGTTAATAGGGCACTTGCACAAATTGAATTTGCACTCGTTGTTCCATTAGTACAGAAATAAACTTTATCAGCATGGTAAGTTTTGGCAGCTTTTTGCTCAGCAGTTAAAGGCGTTCCTTCGTGGGTCATGGTATCGCCTAATTCTGGTACTGTATCACTGGTATCGGCAAACATGAGGTTTTTACCGAAGAAGCGGTTAAATACTACCCCAGCCGGATGTTTTTCGTAATATAAGCCATTATGATGACCTGGTGTAGTAAAACTAACTGGGTGATCTTCTGCAAAATTGACCAAATCAGATAAAAATCCAGGAACCATTTCTGCTGTGTATTGATTTGCGGCATCGATTATTTGATTTTTTTCATTATTAGAAATTGTTTCATGTGAAACTTTAATAATAGGAATTCCAAGGCCAGATGTCTTTTGTAAATCTTGAGCAGTTTTAATACTATCTTGATCAGTATCTGCTACAACGATTGCGGCAAGTTCACTAGCTTGAGGATTATCGTTCAAATTAGTAGTTTGCCATGAATTAAAACTATTATTTTTAAGTCCATTGCTTAGCGCAATTTTTAGAAAATTCATTTAATCACCTTGTTTTCCTATATATTTTCTAAAATAGACTTGCAAATTTTTTATAAATCCTTATAATTTTGTGCGAACGTTTTTGTACGCAGTTTGATTTGCAAGTAGACTACGGCATAAATTATAGCGATTTATAGAGGATTTCTACAAGTGGATTTAAATACTTTGATGATAGTTTTAAAACCTCCAAATTTAAAAGATGGGATTTAGATAAATATTTTAATTTTGGGGGAATTTAAAAATTGGATAAACCAGATGTCTTTAATGACTTAGAACCGAATAAAAAACATTATATGAGTTGGCCAGTTATTGCGCTGATTGACTTTGTAACGATTATTAGTTTTGAAAATATCTTCTATCCATTTCAAAACCAAGGTCTTTCAGTTGTAATTTCATGGATCTTTCTTTTATTTACTTATGTTATTCCTTACGCATTGATCAGTAGTCAAATGAGTTTGACTTTTGATAATCAAGATGGAGGACTTGCTTCCTGGGTAAGAAGAAGTACGAACGACACTTTAGGATATTGGACCTCATGGATGTATTGGGTCCAAAGTGTACCGTATATTGTCGACGTGTCAAACTCAGTTATTGTTTCATTCAGCTGGATGATTTTTGGAAACAATAGTTTAGATAAAAAAATGTCAACATTCTGGTTTGGAATTTTGACATTCGTAATTATTTTGATTTTTATTTTATTAGAAAATAAACTACGCAACTCACTAGAAATTCTTTCTTTAATTGGTGGGGGAGCAATGTTTATTATGTCTATGCTCTTTGTTTTGCTTGCTGCCTGGTCAGTAATGCATGGACATCATATTGCAACACAACCATTTAACTGGGGCGCATTTAAGCCTTCGTTTAGCTTGAATTACTTCTCAACTACTGGTCTTTTGATCTTTGCAATGTCAGGTGCTGAACTTGCTGCGCCTTATGTGCAACAAATGAAGAATCCCAAGCGCGACTTTCCTAAAGCAATGTGGATGCTAGCAATTATGACTGGATTCTTAACCATCTTTGGAACTTTGGCTTTAGCAATGTTCTTTAATGCTCACCACATTCCACATGACTTTAAGATGAACGGTCCTTACTACGCTTTCCAATTACTTGGTGAAAGTTTGGGTATAGGTAAAGTGCTAATGTACATTTTTGCAGTTGTCCAAGCAATCTTTATGATGGCGCAACTTGCAGTGTTACTTGATGCATCAAGTCGTGTATTTGCCGGAGATGTTGGCGAAAAATTCATGCCAAAATGGTTGACCAAGAAGAACAAGAATGGTCGTCCAATTCACAGTTATACTTTTACTGTAGGGCTCAGCTTATTCTTACTTCTTTTAACAGGAACTTTGCCAAATATCAATACTATTTACAACTGGCTATTAAATGTTAACGGTATTATTTCACCATATAAGACTTGTTGGGTATTCTTTGCCTTTGTAGCAATGAGAATGCATCAGGATAAATACCACTCTAGCTATGTATTTATTAAAAACAAGACTGGTGCATTAACTGTTGGTTTTTGGTGCTTACTCTTTACTTTTGTTTGTGCAACTTTAGGATTCATTCCACAAAACGTTGCAGTTGGTACAAAAGCATTTACTCATCAACTATGGATGAATATTATTACTGTTGTAGTACTCTTTGGTTTGGGGTTCGTTTTACCATGGCTTCGTAAGCTTGAACAAAAGCGCGAAAAAGAAATGATGGTCGAGATTAAA
The DNA here is from genome assembly GCF_002553805.1 of Lactobacillus sp. UMNPBX19. Taxonomy (NCBI): domain Bacteria; kingdom Bacillati; phylum Bacillota; class Bacilli; order Lactobacillales; family Lactobacillaceae; genus Lactobacillus; species Lactobacillus sp. UMNPBX19. The sequence continues at coordinate 13,780 of NZ_PCYR01000029.1, read as the reverse complement.
GAATAAATTAGATATTTAAAATAAACTATTACTTCCGAGATTCAGAAATGGGTCTCGGTTTTTTGTACTTTAAAACAGCAAAGTAGTAATTAAAATAACTATAGTCTAAGGCTGCCTATATAACAAAAATAACTTAAATAAAAATGCAGTAAGATGAAATTTCCTAAAATTAACGTACCGATGAGTTTGAAACTATACTCTATTAATAAGATTGAAGTAGAAAAAGTCCAATGGACAATTGGTAAATGGAAGCCTTTAATTGGATCTATAGTTGACTCATTTCATAGGATATAGAGTTTGCCTTAATTAATGATTGAATTTAAAATACACAAAATCTTGCTTAATTTGAGAGCGAAATGTGAAAAGACTTTCTATAAGGGCTTACCAATAATTCCGTTGATTACGGGAATAACTCATTTACTGGTTCTACTAAAATTGCATTTCAGCAATTTAGCGCCTAATCCTTTAAAAATCTTAATTCAAATTAAAAACTCTATTAAATCGAGGCTTATTAACACCAAAATTTAATAGAGTTTTTTCTATATATTATTAATTCTTAGTATTTAAAAATTTGCTTTATTGGAACCTTTATACATATCAAGAGCTGATTTTAAATCTTTGTCTTTAATTGATACGTGCTGTTCTTTTAATACTTGACTGATAACATTATTCATAATTCTAGAGTTGCTAGCCCATTTATTATAAATTGCTTCAGTTAATTCTTTTTGCTTATCAGCAAAATTACCCTTTTTAGGATGATTAATCATTTTAATGACTTCATAACCATTTGTAACTTTGATAGGTTCTTTGGTATATTCATCATTTTTTAATTTATAGGCGGCCTTTTTGAAAGTAGAGTCGTATCGTCTATTTTGCATATCAAAAGCAGGCAATTTTCCACCATTAGAACTGGTTAGACTATCGACAGAATACTTGCTAGCTAAACTAGCAAAGCTTTCACCATTATTAAGTTTCTCAATAACTGTATTTGCTGTATCGCGGCTAGTAGTTGAAATATGCTGAACTGTGATCTTTGGTTGATAATCTTTCCATTCTTCTTTTAATTGGGAAGTCGTTGGCTTCATCTGTTTTTTTAAAGCGATTTTACTTAGATGATTTAATTCAATCATTTGTTTAAAAGATTTTTTTGTATAGGAGTTTTCTTTTAAAAAAGAATCAAATTGAGAACCATATCTTTTTTTGTAACTATTATAGTCGGCTTCTACCTGATCTTTGTTAAGCTTACTGCCGTACGCTTCTTTAAGAGCTCCGTAGATCAACATATTAGCTAGAATTGTTTTGCTAGTCGGAGAGCTCTTTAGTTCCTGATAAAATTGCTCCTGCGATATTTTTTTATCGCCATATTGTGCAACTTCTTTATTATTTGAAGAGCAACCAGCTAAAAATAATAAAGAAAAGCTACTTGCTGCTAAAGCACCAACTTTAATTATTCTTTTCATATAAACCTCCAATGAAAAAACTTTCACTATACTAATATTTATTTAATAATTTAAACAGTTATTTATTTGTAAATCAATGTTAAATTTTTCTGCATTATTAGTGCTATTTGGAAGAAAGTAGTAAATGATGTACATTTGATAGTTATTTTTTTGTATAAAAAAGCATTGAGCTTTAATATAAATTAGATATAATATTAAAATAAAAATATATCAAATTAAATATATTCTTATTTTATTATAAGTTGATTACAAGGATCAGTTAATCAATTCTTTAAGGAGGATTTAAATGAAAAAGAAAAGAGAAAAATATACTTGGTTATTACTCAGTACAGCTCTTATAACTAGTGGTCAAGTACTAGGTGGAGGAGAACAAATCGTAAAGGCAAGTGTAGCAAGCCAAACTAACAGCGTTAAAAAATCTAAGACAGCTGTAGAACATTCTACGACAGCTCTCTCGAGACAAGCTATTGAGGCCCAACTTGCCGCTCAAGGTGTTAATTTTGAACGATTAACACCCGAGGAACAGCAAGAGGTCTATGTAGATGTGATTGTCCAACTCGAGGCTCTACCAGCTTCTGAAAATGGATCAATTGATTCACAAACAGCAAGTAGAGCCGAAATTGAGCAAGCATCGAATAAAGTAATTGCTGCTCAATCTGGAATTAAGAATGAAGTTCAAAAAATTACAAATCAAGCCATTGATAAAAGTTATGGGTATGTAGTTAATGGTTTTGCAACAAAAGCAAAAGTTGGAGATATTAAAAAATTAAGAGAGATTAAAGGTGTAAAATCAGTTACTTTAGCTAAGGTATATTTTGCAGCCGATACCTCAGCAAATAACATGGCCAATGTTTCGACGGTTTGGTCAAACTATCAATATAAAGGTGAAGGAACAGTCGTTTCAATTATTGATACTGGTATTGATCCTAATCATAAGGATTTGAGATTAAGCGACGAATCTAAAGCCAAATTAACTGCTAAGGATATTGATGGCTTTACTGAAAATAGTGGCTATGGTCGTTACTTCACCAGTAAAGTACCATTTGGTCATAACTATTCTGATAATAATGATATTATTACGGATGATAATCCAAAAGAACAACACGGGATGCATGTTGCGGGTATCGTTGGTGCAAATGGTACCGGAACTAATCCAGCAACTTCAGTAGTTGGAGTGGCTCCCGAAGCACAATTGCTTGCTATGAAAGCTTTCTCTAACTCAGATAGTTCTGCATCGACTGATTCAACTAGTGTAATTGGTGCAGTGGATGATTCAGCTAAATTAGGAGCAGATGTTCTGAATATGTCTTTGGGATCAGTTTCAGGTGAACAGACTGAAGATGATCCAGAAATTGCAGCTGTAGAAAAAGCTGTTAAGCATGGAACAGCAGCTGTAATTTCAGCAGGAAACTCTGGTACTTCAACGTCAGATCAAGAGGGAAATAATAAAGATTTTTACGGTAATCCGGATATGGAAACTATTGGTAGTCCAGGCACAAGTAGAGGGGCAACAACAGTTGCATCAGCCGAGAATACGAAAGTGACTACTGATGGAATGACTATCTCTACTGCAAGTGGAGAAAAGTTGTTTGGACCAGCTGTTACTCAGCTTTCTCCTAACACTGATCTTTCTGCATTTGACAATAAAAAATTCTATCTTGTAAAAGATGCAGCTGGAAAATTAGGTGTGGGAACACCGGATCAGTATACCGATGATGTAAAAGGAAAAATTGCGGTAGTAGTTCGTGGAGCAATTACTTTTACTGATAAACAAAAATATGCTCAGGAAGCTGGTGCAGCTGGACTTCTTATTGTAAATAATGCTGGTGGAAATACCCCACTAACATCGGTTTTGTACAATGAAGGATTTCCAACAGCCGGTTTATCAACTGATGATGGTAAAAAACTTGTCGATTATCTTGAATCTCATCCCGATGAAGCATTGCAAGTAAACATTGCAGTTCAACCTCTGAATAATGTGGTACGTGAAGAAGATTTAATGTCTGATTTTACGTCTTATGGTCCTGTTTCTAATTTGTCATTTAAGCCTGATATTACGGCTCCAGGTGGAAATATTTGGTCTTTGCAAAATAACAATGGCTACACTAATATGTCCGGGACTTCAATGGCATCACCATTTATTGCCGGTTCTCAAGCTTTACTTGTGCAAGCAATGAATGACAAGAATGGAAAATTTTACGAATTATATCAAAAGATGCCTAAGAGTGAACGAGCAGCTTTAATAAAGAATATTCAGATGAATACAACAAATATTGAAGTTGACCTTGATCATGATTCAGTTATTGAATCACCTCGTAGACAGGGGGCTGGATTAGTTAATGTAGAAGCTGCAATTAATGCAATTTTGCATAATCCTTCAACAGTTAGTGGTGGGAATGGATACCCAGGAGTTGAATTGAGAGACTTCAAGGATCGTAAACATCAATTTACTCTTAAATTTACAAATCGTACTAATAAAGAAATCGAATATAGTTTAAATAGTAACGGAAAGTTTTCGGATATATACACTTCAGCAACTGATTCCAAAACAGGAAAATTATTCGAAAAGAAAATTGAAGGTGCTACGCTTACTCCAGATGAAAAAATAATAGTTCCAGCAAATTCAACTAAAGAAGTAGGAGTAACCTTATCATTACCGGACAATTTCAAAGAAAACCAATATGTTGAAGGATTTATGACCTTTACTGGATCAGATAATTCCCACTTAAAAATTCCATACATGGGCTTCTTTGGTGATTGGACTGAGCCAGCTATTTTTGACGGATTGAATGGATTAGCGTTTAATCCAAAAAACAATAATTTAGGTACGATTATAACGGCTGGAAATAAAAATGGAGCTATCGGATATGCTGGATTAAGCCAAGATGATGCTGGAAATTATCATATTGATCCAGACGCAATTGCATTATCTACAGCAGATGGAGCATCCGTATCGTGGTTGAAGCCACAGTATTTCTTATTTAGAAATGCTAACGATGTTAAAGCTGAAATTTTAAATCAAGATGGTGAAGTAATTAATACTCTGGCCTCTTTAGCGCATGTGACTAAGTCATATTGGGCTGCTAGCAGCCAAAGATATGCTAAGTTCAATTATGTTCCAGCTTGGGATGGTACATATTTCAACCAACAAACTAATAAAACTGAAAAAGTACCCGATGGAACTTACACTTATCGTGTAACGGGGACAGTCGATGGTACGAACAAGCAACAACACTATGACATTAAAATTAAGGTTGATAGTGTTAAACCAGAAGTTAAGAATTTGAAGTTGGGATCGCATAAAGATCAGAACGGAAAAATATCATATGTCCTTAAAGCTGAAGCAAAAGATAATTTTAGTGGTCTAAATGGTCAAGCAAATACTTACGTAAATGGTGAACTCAGTAGAAATGTATCATATGACATTGTGGGTCCAACAAATTCTGGATATCAAAAGATTGAAATTCCACTTAGTGATGAGCAAGTTAGAACTCTTAAAGCAGGCAAAAACGACTTGTCTATAGCTGTCTTTGATAATGCTACTAATGCTGGAACTACTTCAGGTGTAGCTAATAAGCCAGGTGAAATAAACTTTGGACTAATTATCGATAAGAACTTACCAAGCAAAATAACAACACTTAGTGATGCATATGATGCAAGTGATAATTCTTACACGATTTCAGGTACATATCCAGAAAAAGTATATGGGACATATACTGATAAAGATGGGAAAGAGCATGAGCTTAAGATAAGCTATGATGAATCTAGCGAACGCTTTGTTACAACATTGCCATTGTCAGTTAGTGATTATGATACCCAGGTTAAATTCTATGCTGATGAGGAACATGAGACTTTAATTACTCAAAAAGATATTAAAGTTAGTCTAGTGCCAGCTAAAATTGAGAGTCTTAAAATTGATAATCAAGAAACCTATGCTGGAGGTGGAGAAGCTAAGTTAAGTCAAACTTCTGAAGATACAGTAGAAGTATTAGGAAAAGTTAGTGCCGATGCTGATAAAGTTGCTGTAAAAATTAATGATAAAACATATAGCGCTAAGCCAAATAGTGAGCATGAATTTACAGTCAAAGTCCCAGTAAGTTATGGCGAAAATGTAATGAATATTGTAGTTAGCGATGAGGATGGTAATAGCTCATCAGTTAAGCAAATTGTTAAATCGAGTGATCGTGGTAAAACTGTTGTTTCAGCAGCTGATGTTACTTTTGATGATGGAGTTAAATTTGGAACAAGTAGTGTCAACGCGAAAACAAAGAACTATGATCCTAAAACTGGTAAGTTAACGTTAACGGGAAGAGTTAACCGTCCAACCACTACTCTTAGAATTGGTAATCAAGATGTTAGAGTTAAGTCAGATGGAGCATTTAAACTAGTTTTGGATCTTGGTAATCACGGTTCTAAGGTATTTCCAGTTTTAATTGGAGATACGACTATCGGGGATACTGTTCAAGAAAGACTAACCTTCTATGTAGATGCAAATACTCCAGAAGTAACCCTTAACCACGAAAAGGACGAACAGGGACACTACACACCAATTTATACAAATAAGGAAGAATTTGAAGTTCAAGGTACAATTAGTGACGATTACCCATATTATAGTTTGTTTATAAATGATAATAATGTTGATGCAAATTGGGATGATATCGATTATAACGGCAACAAGAATTTGAGAAAGAAATTTACTCATACTGTTAAACTTAAAGAAGGAAAAAATACTTTTAATGTTGCAGTAGCCGATAATAATGATAATCAGAGCGAAGTTCAGACTTTGGTCGTATACTATAAGAAAGCTCAAAAATTGGCAGCACCACAAATTACTGCTACAACTGCATCAGATAAAAAATCAGTGACAATAACTGGAAAAAGTGAAGATGGCAACGTCTTATATAGTACTGATGGCGGAAATAAATATGCAGTTTTACCAGAAGAAGGACTAACCGTTACAGAGAACGGAAAGATTTTATTTAAGACTACTGATAAATATGGTAATGAATCAGATGTTGTTGAATATGCCGTTAAGACAATTGAAAAAGATCAGCCTAATACAGATGAGAGTATAGCTCAGGCACGAAAAGAGCTAAGAAAGAAACTTGATCAAACAAGATCTTTAGGAAGCTCAGGTAAATACACACATGAATCAGCTAAAAACTTAGCTCAAGCGCGTCAAGAAGCAAGCAAAGTATTAAGAAATAAGAAGGCTACTCTTCAAGAATTGACGCATGCAATTGAAAGCTTAGATGCGGCAATTAAGAATTTAGTTGAAAAGCCAGTAGAACATGAAGTTAATAAGGACTTACAGGAACTTAAAGAAAAACTGGAAAAAACAATTAAAGAAAGTGAAGAATTTGATCAAAGTAAATACACTGATGATTCAGTAGCAGAAATGACTAAAGTTCTTGATCAGGCAAGGAAGACTTTATCTGATAAAGACGCAAGTGTAGCTGCCCTTCAAGAAGCATTTGACTCTATTGTTAATGCAAAGAAGGCTCTTAAGGAGAAACAGGTATCTCCAGAAAAGCCAACACAGTCAGATGATACAAAAGAAACCAATGCTGAAGAAATTATGGCTGCCAAAAATGCCTTAAAAGAAAAGGCAGAAAAACTTAGTCAACTTGATACCACCAAATATACTTCTGAAAGCGTAGAAGGCTTAAGTAATGCACTGAAAAAAGTAAATCAAGTTTTAACTAATACGCAAGCAAACACAAGTGAAATTCAAGAAGCACTTGATAGTTTGACACAGGCTGAAAAGGCTTTGGTTGAAAAAGCAGCTTCCGATCCTGATGTTGAAAAAGCTAAAGATCAATTAAAAGAAGAGCTTAATAAGCACAAAGATGAAGATAAATCACAATATACTGATGATTCAGCTAAAGTAAAAGAAAATGCTGAGAAAACTGCAGAAGGAATATTGGATTCAAAAGATGCACAAGTAGAAGAAGTTAATAAGGCTACAGAAACTCTAGTTGATGCAGAAAAAGATTTAGTTAAAAAAGATGAAACAAAATCCACTAATGATCAAGAAGCAGAGCATGTTCGAGCAAGTTTGCAGGAAGAAGTCAATAAGAATAATAGTTTGAATTTAGATAGTTATACTCCTGAATCACAAAATAAATTCAAAGAGATACTTAATAATGTACAGGAAATTCTAAATGATAAAGCCGCATCTTCAACTAGCTTAGAAAATGCAAAGGCTATTTTGGAAACTGCTAAAGGTATTTTGACGCAAATAGAGCATCAAGTAGTCCTACCTAAGGTTGAACAACCAGTAAACGTATCAACTACAGAAAAGAAAAATGAAGATAACACTAAAAAAGTAAGTGAAGTTTCTAAAGATGAGTCTCCAAGTAAACAAGTGGAACCAGTTGAAAAGCAAAATGAAACAACTTCTACTCAAAATAAAGACAACTTAGTAGGAACAAATCAACAAACTTCAATTAAAAATAGTAAAGAATCTTCAAATCAGAATGATGCTGCTAATGCACAAACACCAATAAAGAACAATGCAATCCATGAAAAGACAAGCAGTTCTATTTCAGTAAAGCCTCATACTCATAGCCAGAATAATAAACAAGTAGCTACTAAGACGAATTCTTCGAGATCTAACAATAGAAATAATAAAGAATTACCAAAGACAGGAGAAAAAGAAACATTAGTTAGCTTGATTGTCACTGGTGTGACTACATTACTTGCGAGTGTAGGAATCGTTATAAAGAGAAGAAATAAGAATTAAGATGATAAATTCCCCGGGAAATACATTTTGATGAATTAAATTTCTTTTCCTTAAATATAAGAAAAATGCGTTAAGATATTGAATCTTAGCGCATTTTTTGTAGATTTGAATAATTAGCTATTCTTCTTTTTTCTATCGCCAACTAATCCTAGACGTAGCCCTAATCCTGCCAGTGCTAATCCAATTAGTTGTCCTTGGTTTTCTTTTCGTCCAGTTTGTGGGAGAACTGCAGCTTTTTGTGAATAATTAGCTTTAATTGTTGTAGCCTTTTCGGTCTTCACAGTGCTGTGTTCTTTAACTGGCTTAAATGAAACTGTAGAAGGTACACGCTTATTTGGAGTAGTAGGTATTTCAGCTTTAGAATTGGAAACTGGGTGTTCTGGAACAGGTTTAGAAGTAGCCGAACTTTAAATAAACTACGCATAAAATGAAAGGGATTGTAAAAAAGCGGTATGAATAACAAATTGGAGCAAAAATTAAGAAAATAAAAAATCAGCTCATATCGTTAAGATAGAACTGATTTTTTATTTGAGGAAAACTAATTAGCACTATAAAAATAAATTACATTAATTAGTTCCGGCAATTTTTGCTTTATTCAAAAGTAATGAACTACCAACAACTGAAACAGATGAAAAAGCCATAGCTAAACCTGCTAATTCCGGACTTAGTGTAAAGCCTAAACCAACGAATAATCCAGCTGCAATTGGGATACCAATTGTATTGTAGATAAGCGCCCAGAAGAGGTTTAACTTGATACGATTGAAGGTCTTCTTTGAAATATCAATAGCGCGAACAACACCTCTTAAATCATTTTGAACTAAGACAATACCACCAGAGTCAATTGCGATATCTGTACCAGATCCCATCGCAATTCCTACATCAGCTGTTGAGAGAGCGGGAGCATCATTGATACCATCCCCAACAAATGCTACCTTGTCGCCATTTTGTTGAAGCTCTTGAATATGTTCAGCTTTTTCATTTGGTAGAACGTCAGCAATAACTTGGTCAATTCCAACTTCATTAGCAATCGCTTGAGCAACTTTTTCATTATCGCCTGTAAGCATTACTGTCTTTAATCCACGTTTCTTAAGTTCGCTGATAGCTTCTTTAGAGCTTGGCTTAGGAACATCTTGAATAGCAATTAAGCCAATAATTTCACCTTTTAGGCCGACATAAACAACAGTTTTAGCTTCTTCTTGTAATTTTGTAGCTTTTGTATTCATTTCCGGGGAAATATTGACATCAGCTAATAAACGATTACTTCCTACAAAAGCTGTTTGATCATGATAATTAGCCTTAACGCCTTTACCTTCAATAGCTTCAAAGTCATCAACTTTTTCAATTGCTAATTTTTCAGCTTCGGCTTTTTTGATAATTGCTGTAGCAAGAGGGTGTTCAGAAGATTCCTCAAGACTTGCAGCAATAGTTAAAACTTGTTTTTCGTCACCGACAATATCAGTAACTTCAGGTTTACCAACCGTGATAGTACCTGTTTTATCAAAGACAACAGTATTTAAATCACTAACTTCTTGAAGAACTTCACCGTTCTTGATCAAAACTCCCATTTTAGCGCTACGAGCAGTACCAACCATTAAAGCGGTTGGAGTAGCAAGGCCTAAAGCACATGGGCAGGCAATAACGATTACGCTAACTGCAAAAAGCATGGCTTCAACAGCGGTTGCTCCAAGGAATGAGTACCAAATGATAAAAGTTAAAATGGCAATAATCATAACAGCAGGGACAAAAATATTAGAAATTTTATCCGTTAAGTTTTGAATTGGGGCATGGCTAGTCTGAGCTTTTTTAACTAAATCAACAATTTGAGCAAGCATGGTGTCAGAACCAACTTTAGTAGCCTTGAAAGTGATTGTACCGTTACTATTAATAGTTGAACCTACAACGGTGTCACCAACCTTTTTAACTACCGGCATACTTTCACCAGTAACCATTGATTCATCCAGTGTAGTAACACCTTCTAGAATCTCACCATCAACTGGAATTTTTTCACCTGGCTTAACGCGAATAATGTCGCCAACTTGAACTTGATCAAGCGGAATTTTTACAAATTTACCATCTCTTTGAACTTCCGCATCTTTTGCTTGTAAACCCATTAATTTACCTAAGGCATTTGATGCGTTATCATGCATTTTTTCTTCCATAGCGTCGCCTAATAAGACGAAGACCGTAACAAATGCTGCACTTTCAAAGTAAACTGGCCGGTTGGTAATCATAGCAAAGATACTATAGAAATACGCAACAGCTGTACCAGTAGCTACTAAGGTATTCATATTAGCACTATGCTTTTTGAAAGCGGCAATAGCACTTTTCCAGTAAGGAAGTGCAGAGATTGCCATAATGATTGTGGTTGTGATAAGAGCAATCCAGTTATATCCAGGCATCATCCAATGAAATGGCATTGCAAACATTTGAATAAGCATGGGGATAGAGAGGATAAACGATATCCAAAATCGTTTAATATTTGATAACTTCATTATTTAACAACAACCTTCCCATGAAACATGTCCATTCCGCAACTCCAATTATAAGTAGCAGGCTTGTCTGTAGGGATATTAACAATAACTTCTTTTTTGCCATCAAGTTTGTCATCTATATTTAAGTCTTTAAAAACGACTTCGTTCATACAGCCCATATTGTCAGAAGGAATAAATTTTAGTTGGGCTGGTTTACCTTGTTTAAAAGTAATAGTATCTGGTTTATAGCCATGATTTTCTGCGTTGACAACAACTTTTTTGGTTTGATTTTTTGAAAAAATACTCATTTTAATAGATCCTTTCTTTATTTAACGATGACTTTTCCGTGGAACATATCCATTCCGCAAGCAAAGTTATAAGTTCCGGCCTTGTCTGTCGGAATATTGACAGTAGTAATTTTTTGTTTGGTTAAGTCCTCATTAACTCCTAATTGTTCGAAAACAACATGGGATAAACACGCTGTTGAGTCGCGCATGTCAAAGTTAACTTGCGCCGGCACCCCTTTTTTAAGAATTACTGTTGAAGGTGAATAACCACCATTTACAACAATTGTTGCAGTTTGTTCATCATTAACAATTGTGCTCGTACCGGCAGCTTCCTTATGTTTGCCAAAGAACCACCAAATAATAAAGCCGATTAAAATTACTCCTACGATTAAGGCGACGATCTGACTAACGCTCATTCTTATTTCCTCCTAACAAATAGTAGAACCTGTTTTTAAGCAATTGCAGGGAACCATCTTAGGTGCCGTTTTTTCTTTTTGACTGATCTCTTTTTTCATCTTCATTAAATCACCTTTAGAAACGGGAGAGTCTTCTAAAAGTTTCAAAATTACCTCTCCCTTGTGCATGTCACACATTCTATTTAGTAAGGTTTTAGCTTCGTTGTACATCATTTCGGTTTGATTAACCGTAGCCGTGTAGATGTACCGGCGTCCATCTTGCTTAGCATTTAACCAGCCTTTTTGAACGAGACGTCTAATTAAAGTTTTGATAGTAGAATCTGTCCAATCTTTTTTAGTCTGAAGCTCGTTTAAAATTTGTTTTGTATTTGTTTCACCTAATGTCCAGACAATGCGCATTACTTCCCATTCACTGTCTGAAATTGAAGATAAATTCTTTTCACTCATTTATATATTCCTTTCGTTTACATATGTAATCATATAACTTTTAGTTTACATTTGTCAACAATAAAGATCAATGTACTTAATAAAAATATAATTAAATTATTGTTAAAATAATCATTTCATAGTAAAATCTAGACAAATAATTTAAGAAGGTGAGTGGGTGGACGATAAAAGATGGATTGAACTAGCTAAAAGACGTAAGCAAGATAAGTATTTCGGTATTATCAGCTTGTTGATTGCTTTGATGATGGTTTTCTTTACATTGAAAAATATTGGTTGGCTACTTACCTTCATCGTCGTAGCAGTTATTCTTTATTATTGGATTGATGTGGAACAGATGCTTGAAGATAGTAAGGCAATTAATAGGACGCAGAAGATTATTTTTATTATCCTTGGAATAGTTTATGAGCTGACTAGTATTGTTTTTGCTTTCATTAATTTAGATTATTTATTACTAGCTTTTGGCATTATAAGTGCAGGATATTTAGGCTTTAAGACGAACGCGGTATTTCGTAAAGATTTGAAGAATAAAAAACTGAAATTTGGGGAGAGTATAGTCGCAATTTGTCTTGGACTCGGAAGTGCAATCGTGCTTATATTACTTACTCCTAAAGACATTCTTTGGCTATTTCTTTTGATTTTTGCTTTAGCCTATAATCTGATTCACCTAATTGTCAGAATTAAGGTTGAACATGACGGAACTAACCGAGAACTATAGAAAAAAGAAAGGATTGAGTAGATGCGCCCAGACTTAATTATTAAAAATAGAAAGTTGAATCATATTATCGGCGTAATAGGAATCATTCTGAGTATTGTAGTGATATTTTTAGCCTTAAAAAATGTAAGCTGGGTATATCGACTAGTGGCAGTATGTGCAATCATTTATTGCCTTATTGACATAGAACAAAAATTAGAAGAAGACCATGCAATTACAAAAATAGATCGAAATATTATAGTTGTAATTGGTAGTTTTTATATAGGGTTTAGCATAATTTGTGCCTTTATAAATATTGATCTCTTGTTAAGGCTAGCTGGAATCACAGGTTCAGGCTATTTAGGATTTAAGTCATATCAATTAGTTAGAGAGGGAATTCTTAATAAGAAGCTGAAGTTAGCTGATAGTTTAGTAGCAACTTTTTTAGGTGTTTTTCCAGCTATTTTACTAATTATTCATGCATTTATTGCTTTTTGGATAATTTTATTAGCATTAACCTTGTTGTATAATTTAATCCACTTGATAGTTAGAATTAAAGTTGAACGTGGTTCAACGAATCGCCAATTCTAAAATAAAAAAGGTAGAGTATTCGATTTTCAGGTCGAGTACTCTACCTTTTTTTATGAAAAATAGTATACGTAAAAATTTTTAATTAAATCAAAATTCCATTACAATGATCAACTTCATGTTGAATTACCTCAGCAGTAAAATCAGAGAAACTTTGTTGCCGAGTTTCTAAATTCTCATTTTGATATTTAACTGTGATGTTCTTGTATCTTTCGGTTGGACGTTCGCCAGTTAAAGAAAGACAACCCTCATAAGCTAAATATTTATCATCTTGGGTCACAATAATTGGGTTAAGCATCACAATTGGGAGTGGCCCAATAAATAAAGCAATAATTCGTTTTTGAACACCAATCATATTTGCGGCGAGACCGGCTGCTCTATCCTTATTAGCCAGTAAAGTGTCCTTTAAATCAGTGGCTGCTCCTAAATCTTGTTTAGTTGCTGGTAGAGACTTAAATTTTAAAGAAAGTTCATCATGAATAATAGGTTTGACTGCCATAAAAATAATTCTCCATTGTTATTTTTATCCTAATTATCGCATATTACTCGCGTAAAATTTAAGTTTAATTATTTTTTCTTTCTTTAATTACAAGACGAATTGAATTTATTACTCGGGCGCTGATTGTAAAATTAAATTGAACACTTGATAAAAAATAAAAAGTCCATTCGGACCTG
>NZ_PCYR01000028.1:0-20006 GCF_002553805.1 Lactobacillus sp. UMNPBX19 | reverse complement strand
ATTTATTAATTAGAATTAGACTCGAAGAAAATATTATAAAAGAAAAGGAATCAAACAGCTATTTCTTAGCTGCTTAATTCCTTCTTAAAATTATCCATCAACAGGATTTGCAAAAGAGCCAATTAATCTTATATCTATATTCTATCTTACTCACAAAAATAAGCTCATCCCCTAAAACGGAAATGAGCTTATTTCATTTTATTAATAAAATTTATCTCTTAGTAACTGCGATTAAGTCGTCACCATGCTTCTTTTCTACGCCATCAATACGTTGAACATTTGCATAGCTAGTAGTGTTAGTAATTACAGTCATGACAGTTGTATCGTATCCTGCTTTCTTCACAGCATCTAAATCAACTGTTCCAAGCTTTTCACCTTTTTCAACATGTTGGCCTTGTTTTACATCAGTAGTAAATCCTTCACCCTTCATGTTAACAGTATCAATACCAATATGAATTAGAACTTCTGCACCTTCGTCTGATTTAATTCCATAAGCATGCTTAGTTTCATAAGCAACTGTAATTTCACCAGTTACTGGGGAGTAGATAGTACCTTCACTTGGTACCATTGCAGCACCCTTACCCATTGCTTCAGTAGAGAAGACTGGGTCATTTACATCTTTCAAGCTTTCTGCCTTACCTGAAACAGGAGAAGCAATTACTTCATCATGTAATTCTTTATCTTCTTTGATAATTTGTTCAGCTTTTTCTTGTTGTGCTACTTGATCACCAGCAGATTCAACAGTACCGGATTCTTCTACTACGTCTTCCTTAAAGTGACGTTTACCATATACAAAGGTTAAACCAAAGGCAACAATGAAACTAATTGCTACAGAAAGTGCCCACATTGGGATGCTCTTTGGAACCATTGATAAGAATCCAAGAAAACCAGCTGAGCCAAGAGCAGCGGCAGTAACATGCATTAAGCCGGCAAAAGCAGCACCAACACCTGCACCAATTAAAGCACAGAAGAATGGAAACTTGTACTTCAAGTTAACACCAAACAAAGCTGGCTCGGTAATACCAAGTAATGCAGAAACACCAGATGAACTTGCTAAGCCCTTAACCTTTTCATTCTTAGTTAAGAAGTAAATAGCAAATGTAGCAGCACCTTGCGCAACGTTAGCCATACATGCGGTAACAAAGATAAAGTCACCGGATCCACGACCACGTGCATATTCAGCTAAAAGTTGAGTTTCAACTGCTGGGAAACTTTGGTGAAGACCAGTAGTAACAATAGCTGAGTAAGATAAACCAAAGATACCCATACCAAAGGCACCAGTAGTATTGTAAAGCCAAACAATCGCAGTAGTTATTGCATCTGACACACCTTTAAAGACTGGTCCAATAATTGTAAAAGTTAAGAAACCAGTGATCATAATTGAAAGAAGTGGTGTGAAAGTAAAGTCAACTGCAGATGGTAGCCACTTGTGGAATCTCTTTTCTAAGAAAGCTAAAAGCCAAACTGCTACTAAGACTGGAATAACTTGGTATTGGTAATTAGTTTGAGAAACGTGTAAACCAAAGATATCCCAATATTTACCCGCTCCACCTAAAGCTGGAGTGGTCATGATCATACCAATAGTTGCACCCAAGAATTGGTTAGCTCCAAAACGTTTAGCAGCAGACATACCAACTAAGATAGGCATGAAAATAAATGGAGCAGCGGACATTACCTGGATAATTTCAGATAATCCTTTAATGCTAGGTGCCATTTGAACAACTGACTTAGCTCCAAATAAACCTGGAGAAGTTAAGAAGTTGTTCAAGGCCATTAATAAACCACCGGCTACTAATGCTGGAATAATAGGAACAAAGATATCAGATAAAAGCTTAATAAAGGCCATTACTGGATTGAACTTTTGATCCTTTTGAGCAACCTTCTTCAAATCATCAGTTGAAAGCTCTGATAGACCTGTCATTTTAATTAATTCATCGTAGACGTTATTAACATCCCCAGGTCCAATAATAATTTGAAACTGACCGTTAGTTTTAAAAGTACCCTTGATATCTGGATCGCTATCAAGTATTTTCATATTTACTTTACTATCGTCTTTTAAGACTAAACGTAGACGGGTAGCACAGTGAGCAGCGGCTACTAAGTTGTCGCGACCAACAGCTTCAATAACTGTTTCAGCAACTTTTTTGTGATCCATGTCTGTCTCCTCCTCGAAAATGTGTAAGCGTTTTAAATATTTACATTTATTATGATAGCGCATTCCAAGATTATGTCAAGCGCTTATCATAAAAAATGTTATTATTTTGCAACATTTTAATTTCTAATTTTTTAAAATACTAGTTTAATACTGTTATTCGTTTGACATATAGACCAGCTTTAAGTTAACATTCTTATATAAGAATGCGTTTACATATTCAATGAGGTGAATAAGTTATGGAATGGACAAGAGAACAACGTTATCGCAAATATAAAGATTGGGATGCACAGACTTTATTAAATCTTCAAGCTCAAGCTGCAACGTCTCCCTATCAAATGCACTATCATATCCACCCACTTTCTGGATTAATCAATGATCCTAATGGATTTTCCTATTATAATGGTGAATACCATCTATTTTGTCAGTCTTATCCATTTGGACCAGTTCATGGAGTTAAATCTTGGATTCACTATGCTTCACCGGACTTAGTGCATTGGCATTATCTTGGTTCAGCAATTGATCCAGATAGTGATTTAGATAATGCAGGTGCCTACTCAGGTTCAGCAATGGAACATGATGGAAAACTTCTATTAATGTATACAGGGAATCACCGCGATAAAGACTGGACTAGAATTCCTTATCAAGTAATTGCGGAAATGGATAAAGATAATCATATTACTAAACCTAAGGATGCCGCAATCCTACCTCCAGACCATGTTAGTGAACACTTCCGTGATCCACAATTATTTGAACATGATGGAAAATATTATGTTTTACTTGGGGCCCAAGATGCTAAGACTAAGAATGGTCACATTGATATCTATGAAACAACTGATCTCCAAAATTGGCATGAAAATGGATACTTAGACTTAGGCAAAGACAAAATGGGCTATATGATTGAATGTCCTAACCTAGTTTTTGTTAATAATTATCCTGTTTTAATTTTCTGTCCTCAAGGACTAGATAAGTCAGTTGCTGACTACAAAAATATTTATCCAAATATGTACTGGATCGGCAAAGATATTAATTTAAGTGAAGCTAAATTTACGCCACTCCAAGCTCATCCGGCTAACCTAGATGATGGTTTTGATGTATATGCAACACAAGCTTTTAATGCTCCTGATGGAAATGCCTATGCTATTTCTTGGGTTGGCTTACCAGATTGTACTTATCCAACTGATAAAGAAAATTGGGCTAATTGCTACAGTCAAGTTAAGCGTTTAGAAATTAAAGATGGTGCGTTATATCAACATCCAGTAGATGCAATCAAGAATTTACGTCATAATGAGAAACAACTCAATAATGAAAAGATAATTAGTCAAGCAGCTGGTAAACAATATGAACTGAAACTTCACTTACTAGCCGGTCAAAGTGGAAAATTACACTTAGCTTCTAATGAAGATCTATCATCAAGTCTAGTACTTGAGTTTAATACAGATAAAAACGCAAAATTAACAATTGATCGTGCTTCAAGTGGTCCAGCTGTTAACCCGGATTATGGAGCAACTAGAACAATTGACCTGAAAGATGATCAAGATCTAGATTTAGATATTTTCATCGATGGCTCATTATGCGAAATTTTCATCAATAATGGTCGTCATGTTGCAACTTTAAGATTCTTTGCACCAACTCCAAACCAAAAAATTGCTTTTGACAAAGATACTAAGTACACGGGACGACTATGGAACATGAATTCTATATTATAGGAAGATAACAATGGTCAAATTAACCGACGTAGCTGCCAAAGCAGGCTGCTCTGTTACTACAGTTTCACGCGTAATTAATAATTACGGCTATATTAGTCAAAAAACACGTAAAAAAGTTCATGAAGCAATGAAAGAGTTAAATTATCAACCTAATTCAGTTGCTCGATCTCTACAAGGCAAGAAAACCAAATTAATTGGTTTAATTTTTCCTGATGTTTCTAATCCTTTTTTTGGAGAATTAGTTTCTAAAATAGAAGATCAACTTTTTAAACACGGCTATAAAACAATTCTTTGTAACGCGGGCAATGACAAAGAAAAAGAGCGTACTTACCTGCAAATGTTAATGGCTAACCAAGTCGATGGCATTATTGCCGGTGCACATAACTTAGGAATTGAAGAGTATCAAAGAACTGGCTTACCAATTGTATCTTTTGATCGAAAACTATCGGACAATATTCCAATCGTTAGTGCCGATAACTTTAAAGGCGGTAGTTTAGCTACGCAAGAGCTTTATAATCATGGTGCACGTCACATTTACTTTGTAGGAAATCCCACTTTAGATGGTCATCCTACTCAAAAGCGGCTCCTAGGCTATAAAGAAACAATTAAGGAACTCAAGTTAACAGAACATATTCATCCAGTGATCTTTAATGAAACCCTCGCCTTAAAAGAAATGGCAATTAGAGACTTACTAAAAAATCATAAAGTAGATGGAATAGTCGCTTCTGATGACCTCACTGCCCTTCTTATTTTAAATATCAGTCATGATTTAGGTATTCATATTCCTAAAGATTTAAAAATTATTGGCTTTGATGGTAGTAAATTTGTCTGTGATTTTGAACCACGTTTATCTACAATTGTTCAACCTATTCCCTCAATTGCACAATTACTTGTTAAACTTTTAGAAAAAAGAATCGATAATCCAACTGAAGAACTGGATAACTATACCTACTATTTACCGGTAGAACTACTTAAACGTAAATCTAGTGGAAACTAAAAAACATTAGACACTTTTAGATGTGTCTAATGTTTTTTGTTACTCTAAATATAATTTTCTAAAATCTTTTAGATCTTGTTTTGAAAAACCAAGTTCTTGCGTAAAGTAATTTTCAAAACCACCATACCCGCTATCAATTGTCTGAGTAATTCCTTCAATAGCGGTACCTTCTCCTTCAGTAACATTCATTCGATTAACCATTTTAATCATCTCAGAATCACTTGGGAGTTGTTTTTTAAGACCAAAAGTATACAGCTCATTTGTTAATAAATAGTCACGGGCAATTGTATGCTCATCAACACCAAGGCCCTTTAAAATTAATGCTGTGGTCATTCCTGTCCTATCTTTACCAGCGCTGCAGTGATACACTAACGCTTCATTTTCAGGCAATGTAAGTAGGGAGGCAAACACACGAGCAAAAGCTTTTTGACTAGCAGGACTTAAAATCACATTTTGATAAATTTCACCTAAATAGCTATTAACTTTAGGGATATGATGCAAAAAGCGATATAGTTTATGACTGTCATTAACAAAATTACCGCTGCTATCCTCTGCGTAGACATGACAATCGAGAACTTCTACCCCATTCCATTGTCGGTCCGGAGCCATTAATTGCTCATTACTTGTGCGTAAATCACAATCTACTGTGACTTTCATTTCTTCTAACTTTTCTTCATCGCGTTTAGTTAGACTACTTAAAGAGTCAGAACGATAAATTTTATTCCACTTAACATGTTTACCTTCATTATTTTCATAGCCACCAATATCGCGAAAATTAACAGTACCATCAAAGGTAACTAAACGATTATGTTCCATACTTTTCATCCTTTATTATCCATATTATCTCTCAGTTTATATTCTAGACTATTTTCTACAGTAATTAAGTATTTGAGATCTAAGTTCAAGAAAAGTTCTTCCTTGCTGCCTTGCGTACAGAACACTTTCACTTTGTTAGTTTATTTTTTATAATTGATAGTAATAATTTACCGAAAATAAATTTTAGGAGGTACAGCACAATATGTCAAAAGAACACATCGAAGCTTTAACAATTGCAGGTCATGATAGCGACGGAAGTGCTGGGATGCCAGCAGATTTACATGCTTTTTATGCACGTGGTGTTTATGGGATGGGGCTTTTAACTGCTGCTGTCGCAGGAAATTCTCAAGGTATTTTTGCACAACAATTAATGCCATTAGATTTTATTCAAAAGCAATTTGATGTTTTAAATGAAGACTTTAAAATAAAAGCCGTTAAAACAGGAATGCTAGCTAATAAAGAAATTATTGATGTAGTTGCTAAAAACTTAAAACATTATCAAATGCAAAATATTGTGCTTGATCCAGTAATCATCACTAAGCATGGAGCTACACTTTTGGCAGATGATGCCTATCAAGCTTTTCTTGACGAATTAGTTCCCCTTGCAACAATTATTACCCCGAACTTTTTTGAAGCTCAGAAATTGACTGGACTTGAACTAAAGAATGAAAATGAAATTAAACAAGGCGCAAGAGAACTACAAAAAATGGGCGTTAAAAACGTTTTAATTAAGGGAAGTCACCACAATAGTAATCAAACCGAAGTTAAGGACTACCTTTTATTAGCAGATGGTTCAGACGAATGGTTAACTAAGCCTTATTTTAAAACAGAACGAGTTAACGGAACTGGTGATACTTTATCAGCGGTAATTACAGCTGAATTAGCTAAAGGGACTGATCTCGAAGCTGCTGTTAAAATCGCTAAGGATTTTACCTATGAAGCTATTTCACATCCAATAAATGTTGGCTCTAAATATGGCCCAATCAATCATCTAGCCGCTCAAGAAGAAATAAACTAATATTTTTTACTAACTAGGATTTAAGACAATTTTAAGTTATACTTTGAACATACAATTTAAATAAGGATGATAATTATGGCAGATAAAACAATAAAAATTGCATACTTATACGAAGATTTAATGAATACTTACGGAGATTCTGGCGATGTTAAAGTAATTCGTTACCTATTGGATAAGCAAGGCTATCAAACTGAAGTTGATAACATTTCATTAGACGATAGTTTTGATGCTAATGACTACGACTTTTTATTCTTTGGTGGTGGTCAAGATTTTGAACAAACTGTTGTAGCTAAAGATCTGCCACGTCATAAGGAAACAATTGAAAACTATATCAAAGCCGGTAATCCAATGCTTTGCATCTGTGGTGGTTATCAATTGATGGGAGATTATTATAAAACCAATTCTGGCATTACCATCAAAGGATTAGGCATATTACCTCTACATACAATTTTCAAGGCAGACAAGCGAATGATTGGTGATACCCGCTATATGACTGAATGGGGCGAAGTAAAAGCTTTTGAAAATCATTCAGGACAAACTTACTTTGACAATACTAATATGCTTCATCCCTTTGGTGAAATGATTGAAGGTTACGGCAACAATCCTCAAGATAAGGTTGAAGGTTTACGCTACAAAAACTTTATTGGATCATATTCACACGGACCGCTACTTCGAAACACAAATGTGGCAAACGCAATTGTTAAAATGATTTTAGAACGTCACAAGGAGCGTACTGCTAATGAAGTTGAATCCGTTTAGAAAAGAAAGCCTCAAGCGTTATCTCGGTACTGATAAGCACTTTGTCAAAACGCTCGGGGCTTTTGACTTATTAACCATTGGTATCGGAGCAGTTATTGGGACAGGAATTTTTATTTTACCAGGTACGGTTGCTGCTAAAGAAGCTGGTCCTGGTGTAACACTTTCATTTCTTATTGCTGCTTTAGTTTGTACTCTAGCAAGTATGTGTTACGCTGAACTCTCTTCTAGCATCCCTGTTGCTGGCTCGGCTTATTCCTACGGAAATATCCTTTACGGAGAAGTTATTGGCTGGATTTTAGGTTGGGCATTAATCTTAGAATATATGCTCTCAGTTGCTGCAGTATCAGCTGGATGGGCTTCTTATTTCAACTCCTTACTACACAGCTTTGGTTTACACATCCCGCATCATTTTGAGGGGCCATTCGATCCGTTAAATGGTACGTACCTAAATTTATGGGCAGTCATTAGCGTTTTATTAATTGGAATCTTACTTTCTCGTGGAATGAAAGCATCCATGAAATTTAATAATGCTGCTGTTTTAATTAAGATAGCAATCATATTTATTTTTATTGGTGTTGGTTTATTTTTTATTAAGCCTAAAAACTATCAACCTTTCACGCCATATGGAACTACAGGCGTTTTACGTGGAGCTACAACAGTCTTTTTTGCGTTTTTAGGTTTTGACGTTGTTTCATCTTCAGCAGCTGAAGTTAAAAATCCTAAAAAAAATATGCCTATTGGAATCATCGGTACTCTAATCGTAGCAGCTCTTCTCTATATGGGAGTTTCAGTAGTTTTAACTGGGATGGTAAATTATAAACAACTCGATGTAGCCAATCCGGTTGCCTACGCTCTAAAGGTCGTTAACCAAGGTTGGGTAGCAGACTTATTATCGATTGGTGCCATTGTCGGAATGAGTACAATGATGTTAACTATGATTTACTCAAGCTCACGTCTAATTTATTCTATTGGACGCGATGGACTCCTACCTAGCTTTTTAGGAAAAATTGATAAGCATGGTCTTCCAGAAAATGCCTTATGGATTGTAACTATTGTGATTGCAATTATGGGTGGTCTCTTTTCTCTTGAAGAACTTACTAGCTTAGTTTCAATTGGAACACTACTTGCCTTCACTTTTGTTTCATTCGGGGTCATCTTATTACGTAGAAGAAAAGATATTCCTGAAGGAGATTTCAAGGTTCCATTCTATCCAGTAATTCCTATTCTTTCCGGACTTGCCTGCATTGGAATGATGTGCTTTTTATCTGTTAAAACTTATATTTTTGCTAGCATTTGGTTCTTATTTGGACTATTTATCTATTGTGTCTATGGATATGAACATAGTAAAATCAGCAAAAGAAATAATTAATTACCAAAAAAGTAGTTACTCAGAAATCATGAGTAACTACTTTTTTATTTATGGTGCTTTGGTTCCCAATTAAGTGCTAATACTGCACAAATGATCATTATTGAACCAACCCAATCAATTGGAGCCATCACTAATCCAAAAATAATTACTGACCCAATTGTTGCGGAAACCGGCTCAAAAGCATCTAACAAACTAGCAGTTGATGGCTTGATATAACGAAGTGATCCCATCATCCATTGAAATGGAATTAGAGTTCCAATCACGATTATACCAGCCATTAGCCAAAAAACGTTAATATTATTCGGAATCTTTGGCCATACCGGATGTGCTATTACCAAAGCAATACCTGAAAAAAGCAAGCCCCATCCGGTTACTACTAGACTAGAAGTATGATCAAGTAATCGACGTGGAATAAGAGTATTGGTAGCTACACCTACTGCTGAAATTAGGCCCCAAAATAAAACTGAAGGAGTTAAGGATAATTGATTAAAGTGCCCATGTGTAGCTAAAAAGAAAACTCCTATAAAAGCAACAATAGCAGCAATTACATCTACTGCACGTAATACCTGATGCTCAAATACTACCATATAAAATAAGACAAAAAATGGTCCAATAAACTGTAATACAGTAGCAATAGAGGCATTTGCTTGTTGAACAACAATGAAGTAACAATATTGCACCGGTAATAATCCTAACAAACCGTACGCAATAACAGTAATTGCATCTTTTTTATCAGTCATAGTTTTAAGTGGTCTTTTGCCAGTAATTTGAGCAAAAATCAATAATAATACTCCACTTACTACCATTCGAACTTGTGAAATCCAAATCGGCGTTATACTTGAGCTGATATTAAATAATCCCTTCGCAAATAACCCTGAAATGCCCCAAAAGACACAGGCTAATGCTGCCAAGCACGTCCACAATCTCTTTTTTGTCATATTTTTCCAACTTTCCTAATCTTATGCAAGATTCATCATAACATACTAGAAAAAAATTATCTTTTTACCTCTTGCTTTTTCAACGCAAATCGAGTTAAATATAATTAATATAAAAATTAAAAAGCAATGAAGAGACGAGTAGATAATTTTATTCTTTCAGTGAATTAGCGTTAGTGAGAAGCTAGTAGACCCTGAATTATCGAATAACACTTTTCCGCTGTGCTGCTAGCCTAAATTAAAGTAAGCTACGCCGTCATCGGTACGTTATCAAGCCGAAGAGCATGATTGTGTTCTATTAAGCTGGTCTATTTTTAGACAATTTAGGTGGTACCGCGGAAAAAAGCCTTTCGTCCTGAGAAACTCAGGAGTGAAGGGCTTTTTCTTTACTCTTAAAATTTTTCTAAGGAGTACAGATAATTATGACATTAATATTACCTAAGGACTACCATCCAAGTTTAACCATTCGTGATACTGAAGCCGCAATTGTTTTCATTAGAGAAACTTTTCAAGATAAAATTGCTGACAAATTAAACCTTCAAAGAATGTCAGCACCAATGTTTGTTGAAAAATCTACTGGATTAAATGATAACTTAAATGGGATTGAACGTCCGGTTGCTTTTGATATGAAGGCTATGCCAGATGATACAATCGAAGTTGTACACTCATTAGCAAAATGGAAACGTCTAGCACTTAAGCGTTATGGTTTTGGAATGCATGAAGGTCTTTATACTAACATGAACGCAATTCGGCGTGATGAAGATTTAGATAATTTTCACTCAATCTACGTAGATCAATGGGACTGGGAAAAGATTATTGCTAAAGAAGAAAGAAATATTGAGACTCTTAAAACTACTGTCAAACAAATTTTTAAAGCAATTAAAGAAACTGAAAAAGAGCTCAGCGCACGCTATCCTGGTTCTACTTACCGCTTACCTAGCGACATTACTTTTATTACTACACAAGAACTGGAAGACCGCTGGCCAGATTTAGGACCAGAAGAACGTGAAGATAAAATAGCTAAAGAGAAAAAAGCAGTATTCTTAATGAAAATTGGTGATAGATTAAAGCGTAGTGGTAAGCCACATGATGGTCGTGCACCAGATTACGATGACTGGCAATTAAATGGTGACTTACTATTTTGGTATGAACCTTTACAACGTAAAATAGAAATTTCTTCAATGGGAATTCGAGTTAGCGAAGAATCGCTGAAAGAGCAACTCAAAAAAGCTCATACTGAAGAAAGATCTGAATTACCTTTCCACAAAATGCTTTTAGAAGGTAAACTTCCTTATACAATTGGTGGTGGTATTGGCCAATCTCGTTTATGTATGCTTTTACTTGGAAAAGCTCATATTGGCGAAGTTCAAGCAAGTATTTGGCCTCCCGAAATGATTGAATCATGTGAAGCTGCCAACATAAAAATTCTATAGCACAAAAAAGACTGTCTAAGCCAATCGGCTTAGCAGTCTTTTTCGTTATTTACTAGCTTTACGATCTTTTCTAGAGATAGTAAACATAATTAGAGGTAAAAGGATAAATCCAAAAATCATCATAGCAATTGCATACCAATTAATTCCAGTTACTTGTCCTTGTGCATTGACCACCCCAAACTGAGCCTTCCAATTATATTCTACTAGTAAGAAAATTACTAAAGCAATGGAAAGAATTGGAACTACAATATCAGTCCACACATTCTTTTGCGCATTTAAAACTGGTTCTGCAGTTTTTCCACGATAGAATTTAATAACTGCCAATGGAACTACAATAAAGCCTAAGAAACGTACCATAGCACTTAAAGTAATCAAGTTAACCATATTATATTCAAATGCCATTGGAATTAAAATTGCAAGTAATACAGAAATAAAGAAAGTTCTAATTGGAAAATTATTCTTGGTTCTTTTAGTTAAAGCTTTTGAAAATTGGTTTTCACGTGCCATAGCCTCTAAAATTCGTGGAGCATTGAAACTAGAAGCAACATTAATACCAAACATTGAAACTAAAGCACCAACTAAGATAACATCCCTTAAAATTTCATTCTTAAAGATAGCAGCAATTGCGACAACTTGCTTAGTTGTCATTAACGCCTTAGGATCAAGCATCATCGCTACAGCAACAACCCCAATATAAATTACCGCGATAACAATAATAGCTAAAGGAATAGCGCGTGGTAAATTTTTAGCAGGATTCTTCATATCGTCTGAACCAGAAGCAACTGATTCAAATCCAGTAAAGGCATAAAAGGCAGATACGATTGCCATTACAAAACCTGTAGTAGTTAAAGTAGGAACAATCTTTTGACCATTTTGAGTAATTTGATCTACCTGACTTAAATTACTTGAAGCACCACTTACAATTAATAAAACTACTCCTGCTACAATAATCAATACTAGAGCGGCTAACTTACCAATAGTTGCTAAGTTCATAACATACTTAACAACTTTTTGACCAAATAAATTAATTATCGTAATAACAGCCATTAATATCAAAAAACCAATAGTTACGCTCATGGTTTCATTAGGGTTACCACCAAAAATAGAAATAGTAGATTTAATAACCCCAACTGCCATTACACCCCAGGCAACACTAGCTGAAAAATAACGTAAAATTCCCATATAGAAACCAACATTATTTCCAAAAGCTGCCTTTGAGTATGCATAAGCTGCTCCAGATTTAGTTACATATTTTGCTGCTGCTGCAAAAGAAATAGCTAAAATAGATGCAAAAATTGCAGCTATAAAATATACGATTAAAGCTTTAGATCCAGCCTGTTGAACTACGTTCCCTGGCGTTAAAAATATTCCTGAGCCAATAATTGAATTAATGGCCAACAAAACAATAGACCAAAAGCCTAATTTACTTGTTTCATTTTCGTTCATCTATTAATAACTTCTTTCTATTTTTTCTTTGCATTATCAATAATATATTTAAACAGATTATTTTGATAAGGAACTACACGATGAAGCATTTCGGGATGCCATTGAACCGCAATAATTGATGCATCTTTGTTTTCAATTGCCTCTACTACCCCATCTACACAACGAGCTGAAACCTTAAAATCATCTGCTACATCCTTAATTAATTGATGGTGGAAAGAATTTGTTTGCATCTCTTTCTTGCCTAACAATTCTGCAATCTTAGTACCTGCTACTGTTTTTACAGTATGAGTAAGCAAGGTTGGAGTTTGACCTTGACTATGCTTTAATGTTTTTTCTTTTCTATAACTAAGATCTTGATATAAGGTTCCACCATGATACACATTAATAATTTGTGCACCACGACAAATTCCTAAAACAGGAATTCCATTTTCTTCAGCTAGTTTTAAGAGCCGCATATCAAATTTATCTCTTTCAGGCCAAATATCTCCCAATTTTTGTTCAGGCTCTTCACCATAGTTATGAGGATCTACATCATGACCACCAGATAAAATTAATCCTTGAACATTTAAAAGTTGCTCTTTCACAACCTCTTCATCTTCATTGAAAGGAATGATATAAGGAATTCCACCATTTTGGATTACAGAATCAATATAATCGTCATTAACATAACTCCGACGATAGCCTGGAAAAATACCGCCATCATCAATAATTATAGAACCAGAAATTCCAATAATTGGTTTCATATTTACTCGCTCCTTTAACTTACTTTTTACCAGTTAGACTTAATTATAAATTATATAGTTTAATGCGTAAACACTATAACTTAAAATTAACACCTTTTTCTCATTATAAGCTAATATTATGTCCTAATAAAAAAAGACCATCCCTAAAGAAATGGTCTAATTAATTATTTTTTATTACGATGTTTAAGCATATACACAAGGCTTGCTAACACTAAAACTCCAGCACCCACACCTACAGAAATTCTTGTCTCTGGATTGATAAACATAAATACAACAATCACTAATAACATTGCAAATGCAAAATAATTTGAGTATGGGTAGAGGGGTAACTTAAATGGATGTTCAGCCATTAAATGTGAATTATTTTTTCTGAATTTCAATTCAGAAATCAAAATTACAAACCATGCTACCATTCCTGGTAAAACAGAGGAACTGTAGACAACCACAAATAATTCTCCCATTGACTTATTCATAGTTGACATTATCAAATTCAAAATAAAGCCGATTAAAATACCAGACGTAATTCCAACGATAGCTCTGTCAGGAACAATACGCTTAGATAGTTTTCCAAAAGTATTTGGCGCTTCTCCCTCATGTGCCAATTTAAATAGCATTCTACTAGATGAATAAATACCAGAATTCGCACCTGACAAGGCTGCGGTTAAAACTACGAAGTTAATAATCCCAGCAGCTGCTGTGATCCCTACCTTAGTAAAGGTTTCTACAAATGGAGAGCCAATATTACTTAATTGATTCCAAGGATAAATTGTAACGATCACAAAGATTGCCCCAACGTAGAAAATCAAGATACGCCATAAAACTGATTTTACGCTTTTTACAATTGCCTCTTGTGGGTTGGCTACCTCTCCAGCAGAAATACCAATTAATTCTATTCCCTCATATGAACCAGCAATAATTGCCATTGAGAAAAAGAATCCTTTTACTCCACCAGTGAAAAAGCCACCATGTGACCATAGATTACTAAAGCCGATTGGTTTTCCGTGATTTCCTACGCCGAGTAAAATCACCAGCAAGCCTAAAATAATCATTATCACAATTGTTACTACCTTAATCATCGCAAACCAAAACTCTAGTGTTCCATAAGCTTTAGCACTAGCTAAGTTTGCCAGTAATAAGAACGCAATAATTATTATTCCAGACCAAAAAACACTAACTTCAGGCCACCAAAACTTTAAGTACTCTGTTGCGGCCACAACTTCTGAAATACCAACAACAATATATTGAAAGACATTAGCCCAC
This sequence comes from Lactobacillus sp. UMNPBX19, assembly GCF_002553805.1. NCBI lineage: Bacteria > Bacillati > Bacillota > Bacilli > Lactobacillales > Lactobacillaceae > Lactobacillus > Lactobacillus sp. UMNPBX19. The sequence goes on along the minus strand of NZ_PCYR01000028.1, from coordinate 5,369 downwards.
TCAGCTAAATATCCCGCTAATGGTGAAATGTACTCTGTTGCATAATCCGCAAATGACCCTGTTCCAGGACTAACATATAGCATCTCTCCCAGTGCTCGCATTACGATATATAGAATTAGTCCTACAAACATATATGCTAATAAAACCGATGGACCTGTCCATTTAATAGTTGATGTAGATCCCATGAATAATCCAACACCAATGGCTCCACCTAGAGAGATCATCTCCATTTGTCCAGCAGTCATCGATCGTTTTAGTTTAGGGGGATGATTCTGTTTATTCTCCATCATTTACACCATCCTTTTTATGTCGAAATAGATAAACAATTGTAGCTATAAGTAAGACCGCAGCTCCCACTAATACAGAAACTCTAGTTTCAGGGTTAATAAGCATAAAGACAACAATAACAATCAGCATCAAAAATGCGAAGTAATTGGAAACAGGGTATAGCGGTAATTTAAAGGGATGGTCTACTAATAAATCTTGATTATTACGTCTAAATTTTAGTTCGGCAAGTAAGATCACAAACCATGGAATCATACCTGGCAAGACTGAAGATGAGAAGACGACAACGAATAAATCTTGAGTAGACTTATTAATTGTAGCCGCAATCATATTAATAATAAATCCAATGAGTATTCCCCCGGAAATACCTAAAATTGCATGATTAGGAACAATGCGCTTAGAAATATGTCCAAAGGTCTTAGGAGCATCCCCATCATGAGCTAATTTAAAAAGCATTCTACTAGATGAATAAATTCCAGAGTTTGCTCCTGACAACGCTGCCGTTAAAACCACAAAGTTAATAATACTTGCTGCTGCGGTGATTCCTACCTTTGCAAATGTAGTTACAAATGGAGAGCCAATATTACTTAATTCGTTCCATGGATAGATTGTAACAATAACAAAAATTGCTCCAACATAGAAAATCAAAATACGCCACAAAACCGATTTAACACTTTTAACAATTGCTTTTTTAGGATTGGCTACCTCTCCAGCAGAGATTCCAAGCAACTCAATTCCTTCATACGAACCCACAATAATTGACATTGAGAAAAAGAAACCTTTTACTCCGCCTGTGAAAAATCCGCCATGTGACCATAGATTACTAAAGCCAGTTGGTTTTCCACCGTTCCCCACTCCAAAGAAAATTACAATGAATCCTAAAATAATCATTAAGATAATAGTTACAACTTTAATCATTGCAAACCAGAATTCAAGAGAAGCATATGCTTTAGCACTAGCCAAATTTGCTAAGACTAAAAACAAAATAATAATAATTCCTGACCAAAACACATTAACTTTTGGCCACCAAAATTTTAAATATTCAGTTGCTGCAACTACTTCAGACATTCCAACAACTATATATTCAAATACATTAGCCCACTCAGCTAAATATCCCGCTAATGGATGGACATATTCAGTTGCATAATCTGCAAACGATCCTGTTCCTGGATTAACATATAACATTTCTCCCAATGCCCGCATTACGATGTATAAAATTAAGCCAACGAACATATATGCCAGTAAAACAGACGGGCCTGTCCACTTTATAGTGGAAGTGGATCCCATGAACAATCCAACCCCAATTGCCCCACCTAAAGATATCATTTCCATTTGACCAGCAGTCATGGAACGTTTCAATTTAGGCATTGACTTTTTATTTTCCATTACTTAATGCCACTCCTATAAAAAAAACTAGCAGTCAGTTGAGAGCTAGTTTTAGATATCAAAAAATTGATTAATGTTATTTTAATACAGGTAAGCATTAATGCCAAGGCCTTTTTAATAAAAAAATAAGGAGCTAGCCCTAGAGCTAACTCTCCTTATTATTTGTGCTTAAAATTCCGTTTGATTTTTTGCCAAATGGTAAGAGCTTTTCTCATGTTATCTGCTGGTACATGTTTTCGAATAGCACGCAAAGTCGGCTTTACATGTCTTGCAGCAAAAATAAAGCTCCCATTTTTTCTAGTACAAATCTTAAAACGAGGAATATATTTTCCACCAAAATATACATCGGCTACTACAACAGTTACTTCATCCCACGGAATCTGGACATAGTCATTTGGATTATTATCACTATAAAACTCAAACCCTTTATCTCCGACTAAAACTTTTCCATATGTAGGAATTCCTCTAAACCAAGTCGCAGCATCTACATACTCTGATTTTGTATTTAATGATTGAACCATATAAAAAACCTTTTCATATATAAGAAAAACGGTCTAACTAAGACCGTTTCTTATCTGATTAATTGTTATAGTAAGCCAATTACGTGACCTACAATACCAACAACAAAGATACCAATGATGATAACGATTGGTGAAACTTTCTTCTTTAATAACCACATACATAAGAAAGTTAATAGAAGTGCAGTAAGACCAGGAATCAAACTATCTAAGTTTTGTTGTAAGGTTGTTTCCTTAATTCTATCTAAGGCCATACCATTACCTAAGTTGTATTCACTCAAAGCCTTATGAATACCTTCTGCTCCCTTTGGAAGGGTGTTCCAATCAATATAAGCACCCTTTTGAAGTGGAACACTTGAAACAACTGGTTTGAAGTTAATTGTTACCCAACGCTCAATTAAAGCACCGATAACAAACATACCCATCATAGAAGCTCCACGGGTAATTTTTTGTAATAAACCACCTGAAGCATCTTCTGTAATTTTAGTACCAGCTTTGTAACCCATTTCTTGAGTGTACCATAAGAATGACATACGAATTACATTCCATAATACAAAGAACAAGATAGGTCCTAAGACATTACCACTCAAAGCAAGTGAAGCACCCAATGATCCAATAATAGGACGAATTGTATACCAGAACACAGGGTCACCAACACCGGCTAAAGGTCCCATCATACCAACTTTAACACCTTGAATAGCGGTGTTTTCAACTTGAGCACCATTAGCCTTTTCTTCTTCTAAGGCAAGAGTAACACCAATAATAGGTGATGCTAAGTAAGGGTGTGTGTTAAAGAACTCCAAATGTCTCTTTAATGCAAGAGATAAGTCTTTCTTTTCAGGATATAATTTTCTTAATGCTGGGATTAAACTGTAAGCCCAACCACCATTTTGCATTCTTTCATAGTTCCATGAACCTTGAAGAAAAGTAGAACGCCACCAAACCTTAATACGATCTGATTTACTTAAAGTTAATTTCTTTTGTGCAGTTTCAGTCATTGTATAATTAGCCTCCTTTCGCTCAAATTTTAATAGTCATCCAGGATATCGCCTAATGGATCACCTGAACCAGAATTAGAGTTATTGTTGTTTCCACCTTTAGAACCTTCAAGAGCAAGGTACATAATAGCAAGTGAAATACCAATACCACCAAGAGCGATCAAAGTTAATTCCTTAACGGCTGCCAAACAGAAACCAATGATGAAGAATGGCCATACTTCCCGGCTAGCCATCATATTAATAACCATAGCGTAACCAACAGCAACAACCATACCACCACCGATGGTCATACCTTCATTTAACCAAGAAGGCATTGCATTTAAGCCAGCACGAACAACAGAAGCTGGAATAGCAAGTAATAATGCGGCTGGAATAGCAATTCTCAAACCTTGTAAAGCAACAGCAATCATTTGCCAGCGGTCAATAGCTCTCCAGTTAGCTTCTTCAGCTTTTCTATCCATAATATGAACAATAGCAACAGAAATAGTACGAACTAACATAGTTAAGAACAAACCAGCAACGGCCAAAGGAATGGCAATACCAATAGCGGTACCAATTCCCTTTTGACCTTGTCCACCTTGAACCAAAATAATAGTTGAGGCAACTGATGCCAAAGCTGCATCTGGAGCAACAGCAGCACCAATATTAGCCCAACCTAAAGCAATCATTTGTAGTGAACCGCCAAGCATAATACCGATAGTTAAGTTTCCAGTAACCAAACCAATTAAAGTACATGCCACTAGAGGTTGATGGAATTGAAATTCATCAAGAATTCCTCCCATACCTGCAAAGAAGGCAACGATCACTACCAGAATCATCTGAATAGCATTCATTTAATAAATCCCCCTATAAATTATTTCTTTTCATCAACTAATTTTTGAGCTTTATCCAAAAGTTCATCCATATTTTGTTTACCATCAGAAGGAACTTTACGGACATCAAATTTAACGCCCAAATCTTTTAATTTCTTATACGTATCAATATCTTTTTGATCCATTGCCAAAACAGTATTGACATTAACTTTACCATCACTATATGCCATGGATCCGACATTCAATTCTTTGATGTCCATTCCACCTTCAATAGCTTTAAGTGCATCTTCTGGATTTTCAAATAAAATCAATGCCTTAGTATTTCCAAAACGTGGATCTTTTACCACTTCAAGCATCTTATTGATTGGAACAACATTTGCTGGTACACCAGCTGGTGCTGCTTCCTTAATCATTGTTTTACGAATTTTATCTTTAGCAACATTATCTGAAACAACAATGATTCGATTTGGATTCATAGCCTTAGTCCAACCAGTTGCAACTTGTCCATGAAGAAGACGTGAATCAATTCTAGCTAAAACATACTTAATGTGACCATCACCAATGACAGTACCCTCAGGAATAGCACCTTGTGGTTGTGCATTATTGCTTGGGGCTGCCTTTGTCTCCTCTTTAGGCATAAGAGATTCAGGTTGTGTTTTAATTCCATCACGACCTGGTTCAACAATAGCTTTGGCAATATCATGAGCATTATCGCTTGCCATTCTTTGACCCAAAGCTTCGATAACCATAGGTAAATTCATACCCGATACAATAGCCCAAGTATCTTCATGTTCTTTAACAAGATTATTTGCTTGGTTAAATGGTGTACCTCCCCATAGATCAATCAAAAACAACACTTGATCTTGATCATCAAAAGAAGCAACAGCTTTTTCCATCTTAGCTCTAATATCATCTGGACCTTCATCAGGCTTTAAAATCACATGAGCCAGATTCTCTTGCTTACCAAAAATCATTTCAGCAGATTGAAAGATTCCATCAGCAAAGCCACCATGACTAGCTAGGACAATTCCTACCATTTGATTTCCCCCTTAATCAAAATACCTCCACGAATACTTTATAGCAGAATAAATGTATACGCTTGCGTTTAATATCATACCATTTTTTTATTGAAAATGCTTGCATAAAGTTAAAAAAGTAAAAAAATAATAACTATAAAAAAAAAGGAAGAACAAAGATAATCCTTCATTCTTCCTTTAACTCATTACTTTACTCCGGCTGTCAGACTCGAACTGACGACAACCTGATTAACAGTCAGGTGCTCTACCAACTGAGCTAAGCCGGAATATTAAAAAAGAGCACGGCGACTGCCTACCCTCGCAGGCAGTTTCCCACCAACTACTCTCGGCGTT